>JAZRWG010000013.1:0-19506 GCA_045599545.1 Paludibacteraceae bacterium
ATTGTTAGTCAGTGTTCGTTCGGGTGCCCGCGCTTCGATGCCCGGTATGATGGACACCATCTTAAACCTCGGTCTGAACGATGTAGTAGCTGAAGGAATGGTGGCTAAGACCAACAATCCTCACTTCGTTTACGATAGTTATCGTCGTTTCGTACAGATGTATGGTGACGTTGTTTTAGGTATGAAACCCGTGAACAAGACGGATATTGATCCTTTCGAGAAGATCATCGAGGAGGTTAAAGCTATTCGTGGTGTGAAACTGGATAAAGACCTCAATGTAGATGAGCTGAAGTTATTGGTAGCTCGTTTTAAGACGGCTATTAAAGAAGGTACGGGTAACGATTTCCCAACCGATCCTATCGAGCAACTCTGGGGTGCTATCTGCGCTGTGTTCCGTTCTTGGATGAACGAGCGTGCTATTCTCTATGGTAAGATGGAAGGTATTCCAGACGAATGGGGAACAGCCGTTAGCGTAATGGCCATGGTATTCGGTAACATGGGCGAGACCTCTGCTACGGGTGTTTGCTTCAGTCGTGATGCTGCTACGGGTGAGAACCTGTTCAATGGTGAGTACCTCGTTAACGCACAAGGTGAAGACGTTTTAGCCGGTATTCGTACCCCTCAACAAATCACACTCGAAGGTAGCCGCCGTTGGGCTAAGTTGCAAGGTATCTCCGAAGAGGAGCGTGCCGCTAAGTATCCTTCCATGGAAGAGGCGATGCCCGAGCTTTACAATGAGTTGAACGGCATTCAAAAGAAACTGCAAGCTCACTACCGCGATATGCAAGACATGGAGTTCACCGTACAAGAAGGTAAATTGTGGTTCTTGCAAACCCGTAACGGTAAGCGCACCGGAACGGCTATGGTAAAGATCGCCATGGACCTCGTTCGCGAAGGCGTTATCACGGAGAAAGAGGCTATCCTGCGCTGCGAACCGCAGAAGTTGGATGAACTACTCCACCCCGTATTTGATAAAGACGCTTTGAAGAAAGCGAAAGTTATTACCCAAGGTCTGCCCGCTTCTCCGGGTGCTGCTTGCGGTCAAATCGTGTTCCACGCAGATGATGCACAAGAGTGGCATAAGAACGGTCATAAAGTGATCATGGTTCGTTTGGAGACCAGTCCTGAAGACCTCGCCGGTATGGCTTCTGCCGAGGGTATCTTAACCGCACGTGGTGGTATGACCTCTCACGCAGCTGTTGTGGCCCGTGGTATGGGTAAGTGCTGCGTCAGTGGTGCTGGTGCAATTGTAGTTGACTACAAGGCTAAGACGGTGACCATTGAGGGCGTTGCTTATAAAGAGGGCGACTATATCAGTCTGAATGGTTCGACCGGTCAAGTATATGCCGGTGAGATTCCGACCAAGGCTGCAGAACTGAGTGGTGACTTCAAGGCATTGATGGACCTTTGCGATAAATATACGCGTCTGCAAGTTCGCACGAACGCAGATACACCTCACGATGCCCAAGTGGCTCGCGCCTTTGGTGCTAAGGGTATTGGTTTGACCCGTACCGAGCATATGTTCTTCGAGGATAAGAAGATCTTGGCTATGCGTGAGATGATTTTGGCAAAGGATGTAGAAGGTCGTGAGAAAGCATTGGCAAAGCTTCTGCCCTACCAGAAGGCTGACTTCAAGGGTATCTTAGAGGCTATGGACGGTTGTCCCGTTAATATCCGTCTGCTTGACCCACCATTACATGAGTTCGTTCCCCACGATTTAGCCGGTCAACAAGCCATGGCCAAAGAGATGGGCGTCAGCGTTGAGGAGATTCAACAACGCGTTAACTCGCTGGCCGAGAACAACCCCATGTTAGGTCACCGTGGTTGCCGTTTAGGTATTACCTTCCCCGAGATCACCGCAATGCAAACACGCGCTATCATCAGCGCCGCTTGCGAACTCAAGAAAGAGGGTAAGAATCCTATGCCGGAGATTATGGTTCCGCTTATTGGTATTCTGTACGAGCTCAAGCAACAGAAGGAGATCATCCTCAAGGTTGCCAAAGAAGTGATGGCTGAATACGGCGTTGAGGTAGAGTTTGAGGTAGGTACGATGATTGAGATTCCTCGTGCTGCCCTGACCGCTGACCGCATTGCCACGGAGGCTCAATACTTCAGCTTCGGTACCAATGACTTGACGCAAATGACATTCGGTTACAGCCGTGACGATATTGCGTCCTTCTTGCCCGCTTACCTGGAGAAGAAAGTGCTGAAGGTGGATCCCTTCCAAGTACTGGACCAGAACGGTGTAGGTCAACTCATTAAAATGGCCATCGAGAAGGGTCGTGCTATTCGTCCCGCTCTGCGCACCGGTATTTGCGGTGAGCACGGTGGAGAGCCTAGCAGTGTTAAGTTCTGCGCTCGCATTGGCATGAACTACGCTTCTTGCTCGCCCTTCCGTGTTCCTATTGCACGTTTAGCAGCTGCACAAGCCGCGGTGGAGGAATAATCCACCGCGCGTGCACGCGCAATATATGTTAAGGAGAGTCTTAAAATACATTCGAGACAATGCCCTTTTGAACCCTCAAGACAAGGTACTTGTCTGTGTGAGTGGAGGCGCGGATAGCGTCGCCCTACTTGATGTTCTGTGTCGAGGCGGGTACGAATGTGTAGTGGCTCACTGTAACTTTCACCTTCGCGGAGAAGAGAGTGACAGGGACGAACAATTCGTTCGGTCGCTCTGCTCCGAGAAGAAGGTGAATTTGCGTGTCAAGAATTTTGACACTTTTTTATACGCGCGTGAGCGCAGCGTGAGCGTGGAACTCGCTGCGCGCGAACTGAGGTATGCGTGGTTTGAAGAACTAGCGCAACAAGAAGGCTGCGCTGCCATCGCAGTAGCCCACCACCAAAACGACCAAGCGGAAACGGTGTTGATGAACCTCAGACGAGGAGCCGGCGCGAAAGGACTATGCGGGATGCATTGCAAAAGTTGGTGCCCAACTTTTAAAGTAGAAAGTTTAAAGTTGAAAGTTGAAAGAAGTTTAATAGTTGAACAGTTGAAAGTTAATAGAATTCCGCTGATAAGGCCACTGCTGTGTACCACGCATGACTATATATGCCACTATTTGAGGGATATACGACATTTGGACTGGGTGGAGGATTCGAGCAACAGCGACACGAAATACCGTCGCAATGCAATAAGGGAAGAACTGAAGAATTATAGCAAGGCCGAAATAGAGCATATTGCCAAAACGGCAGAAATAATGCAACGATTTGTAAAAGAAAACACACGCCATTACGGTATTATCGGTCAACCATTAGAGCACTCGTTCTCTAAACAGTGGTTCACGGAGTTCTTTGAGAAGGAGCATATTCTAGCGGAGTATAGAGAGTTTAGAGTGGAGAGTTTAGAGTTTAGAGTAGTTGAGAGTTTAAAGTTGGAAGGATATAATGTAACCTATCCGTATAAGGAGCAGATAATAGATTATTTGGAGGATTTGGACGGTGTGGCTAAGAAGATTGGGGCGGTCAATGTAGTACGGGGTAAAAAGGGATATAACACCGACTGGATTGGATTTACCAAGGCCATTAAACCTTACTTAAAAAAAGAAGACAAGAAAGCGCTGATATTGGGCACCGGAGGCGCCGCCAAGGCAGTCAATTATGCGCTACATAAATTAGGAATCAAAACGCAATACGTCTCGCGGGACGCAGACAAGGGAACCCCCTACTCTGCCCTCAACGAAGAGATATTGCACGAATATACGATTATTGTTAACTGCACACCCCTCGGGATGTACCCGAATACAGAGGCTTGTCCGCAAATACCCTACGAGTATATTACTTCGGCACACCTTTTGTTCGACTGCATCTATAACCCCGAAGTGACGTTGTATATGCAGCGAGGATTAGAACAAGGAGCCCGCGTGGTGAATGGACGAAAGATGCTGGAAGAACAAGCGAAAGCAGCGTGGAATATCTGGCGGAAAGTTTAGAGTTTAGAGTTCAGAGTTTAGAGAAGCCGTCTAGTTGATGAGTGTAGAGTTATTAAGGCTATGAAGAAAGTAATATTTATATTGGCAGCTATGTGCTGCGTGATGGGAGTAAAAGCCCAAGTTGTGAACGAAGGAGAGGCTTCGGTGGTGTACTATATGCCGAAGAATGACCTTCAAGTGAAAATAAACTACACCGTTACAGCCTATAAGACCGGACCTTATAAGGACTTCGCCAAAGAGTTGCTCGGCATAGAAAATGCTATCCAACGCGATGAGACACATTATGAACTAACGAAGGCCACGGTGCGCACCACCACTACCCCTGATTTTAGTCGGTCCGTTGTAGTGAAGGCTCAAGCCAACTTGCCTTTCCAACTGCTCTCGCTCACCAAAGAGGGCTTATTAGCCGGTTATAACATCACTCCCCATAAAGAATGTAAGGAATCTTTTGCGCCTAAAGATAGGAAGCATATGTTGCCTCCCTGTCACGACGTAAAAGCCAAAGCCTCTATCCCGGAGGAAGTGGTGAAGGCGACCTCTAAACGCGAGAAGGCAGAGTTACTCGCCAAACAAATCTACCGCTTGCGCGAAACGCGTATTTACTTACTCAGCGGCGAAGTGGATAAGATGCCCGCAGACGGCGAAGCGACTAAAGAGGTACTGCGCCAACTCGAGGCAGAGGAAAAAGGACTGACCGAACTATTCATCGGCACCGTTTCGACCCAATACAAATCGAAACATTTCACCTACGAACCCACCGAAAGTAAGTCAGACACCCTCTGCCGCTTCTCGGAGACGGACGGACTGATTGATAAAGAGGACGAAGTGGGAGAACCGGTGGTGCTGAAAGCGCAGGTTATAATGATGAATTTAACCGCTGCGCTGAATGATGGAATGATGAATTGGGAAGAAGGAAAGAAAGGCGGAAAGGCAGATAGGCGGAAAGGAGAAGAGGAAGCACAAGCCAGTCCTATTCTGTATAATCTTCCCGGATGGGTCGATTACGAAATTGTCTATGGCATTAAATGCCTTGCCCAAAAAAGTACCCCGATTGCCCAATTCGGTGTGAGTGTACCGCTGGCAACCAATCTTTTCACAGGTAATGTACTACCCCAAATAGAGTTTGACACCCAAACAGGAAACATTAAAACCATCCACCTATAATGAAGTTTAGACTATTATCCATATTCACCGCCTTGATGTTCGTAGGATTCGCCTACGGACAAGAGTTGCATTGCAACGTGACCATCAATTACGATCAAGTGCAGAGTGCCAACGCCGAGACCTTTGAGCACCTCAAGCAGTCCATTTCGGAGTTTATGAACACTACCCGTTGGACAAACATGACGTTCTTAGAGACGGAAAAGATTGAGTGCAATATGATGCTCATTGTCTCCTCTATAGACGAGAATAACCTCTACACGGCAGAACTGCAAGTGCAGAGCAATCGTCCCATCTACGGCACGACCTATACCTCGCCCATCATTAATTTCAAAGACAACAACTTCAATTTCACCTACCAGGACTTCGACCAGATACACTTTGATCGCTCGTCCTACACCACGAACCTGTCGGCGATGCTGGGTTATTACGCCTACTTGATTATCGGTTACGATTGCGACACCTATTCCAAACTCGGCGGAACACCCTATTTCCAACAATGCGAGAATATCTGTTCTATGGGACAGGGAGCCTCGATGAACGATGCCGAGCAAAAGGGCTGGAAAGCGTTTGATAGTAACCGCAGTCGTTATGCGCTGACCAATAATCTCATGGACGATGCCTTTAAGGACTACCGCGCTTATTTATATACCTACCATCGCTTGGGACTGGACGAGATGAGCGCCAATGTGACTAATGGCCGAGCACGGATTGCACAAGACATCAAGATTCTGCAAGACGCCAATCGCGCCCGTCCGGCAACCTATATTGTCAGCACATTTATGGATGCCAAGGCGGACGAGTTAGTGAATATATTCAGCAAGGGAACCAACGAGGAGAAGGCAAAAGTATATGATGTGCTCACCGCCATCGACCCCACGCGTTCGGATTTATATGACAAACTAACCAAGTGATATGTTAACGCACTTATACATAAAGAACTACGCCCTGATATCGAACCTCGATATTGACTTGAGTTCGGGTTTCTCCGTTCTCACGGGTGAGACGGGTGCCGGTAAGACCATCATCTTAGGGGCTCTTTCGCTCGTGATGGGGGCACGTGCGGACACCAAGACCATCACCGAGGGCGAGAATCATTGCGTGATTGAAGCCACCTTCAGCGGAGAGAAAGAGTATATCATCCGCCGCGAACTCAATAGTAACGGTCGTTCTCGTTCGCTGGTGAACGACGAAGTAGTTAGTCAAGCCGAACTCAAGGCACTTGCCAAACAACTCGTGGATATACACTCGCAGCACGAGAACCTACTGCTCAACGACGATAGTTTCCAACTCAGTATTGTAGATGCTATTGCTCAGAACGAGGCACTACAAGCCGATTATACCGCTAAATATGAGGCTTATTGTCAAGCCAAGCAAGAATTGGCAGACCTCAAAGCGTTAGCACAGAAGTCGTCCCAAGACCAAGACTACCTCACCTTCCAACTCAATCAGTTGCAGGAGGCTAATCTCCAACCCGAAGAGGACAAGGAACTGGAAACGGAGCAGTACCAACTCAGTCACGCGGACCAGATACAACAAGCCCTGCAACAAACCTGTTACAACTTAGACGGGGACGAGCGCAGTGTGCTGTCCTTGCTGCATGAGTTAGACCTTAGTGACGCGTCGGAAGAACTGCAAGCACGCCTCCAAAGCGTAGAAATAGAACTCAAAGATATATTAGGTGAAACGGAGCGTTTGGCAGAGCATATAGAAGCAGACCCTGCCCGTCTGCAAGCCGTAGAAGCTCGAATGGACCTCATCCATAGTTTACTCAAAAAACACCATAAGCAGTCGGTCGAGGAACTCATCGCACTGCGTGACGAACTGAAGGAGCAATGCAACCGCTTCGAACATTTCGAGGAAGATATAGCCGAGTTGGAAGAGAAGGTGACTGGCTACAGGCAACAGGCGACAGGAGCGGCGCAAGCATTAACGCAGAGCCGCAAAGCAGTGAGACAGACCATCGTAAAGGACCTCACGGAGAACCTCACCCAATTAGGTATCAACCACGCCCACGTGGACATTGAGTATAATGCCCTACCCGACCTCACCCCCAGCGGTGCGGACGATGTGCAGTTCCTCTTTGCGGCTAACCTCAACCAGTCGCTTCGCCGCGTGAGCGAGGTAGCCAGTGGCGGTGAGATAGCGCGAATCATGCTGTGCATCAAGGCGCTCATTGCTTCCACCAACGGACTGCCGACTATTATCTTTGACGAGATAGACACGGGCGTGAGCGGTGCCGTAGCGGTGCAGATGGGAACGATCATGAAACGGATGGCGCAGTCCCGTCAGATCATCGCTATCACCCATAATCCGCAGATTGCCGTACAAGCCGACACGCAGTTTCTGGTGTATAAACAGGACGAGAATAATCATACAGAAACGCATATTCGTCAGCTTAGTGCTAACGAAAGACAACAATACATAGACCAATTTTATGCTACCATTAGCCGAGCGATTGCGTCCAAAGACGCTGAATGATTACATAGGACAGAAGCACCTCGTAGGCGAGGGAGCCGTTATCCGTCAGATGATTGAGCAGCATAACCTGCGCTCGTTCATTCTGTGGGGTCCTCCCGGTGTGGGCAAGACGACCTTGGCTAAGATCATCGCCCACGAATTAGAATGTCCGTTCTATACCCTGTCAGCCGTCACGAGCGGCGTGAAGGAAGTGCGCGAGGTGATAGATAAAGCCAAACGCGATGCGGCTATCCACGGCGGTTTATTCGCCGACAAGGACACCCAACGCGGCGTCAGTCCTATCCTCTTTATTGACGAGATACACCGTTTCAGTAAGTCCCAACAGGATAGCCTCTTGGGGGCGGTGGAGAACGGCACGGTGACCCTCATTGGTGCGACCACAGAGAATCCCTCTTTTGAGGTGATCAATCCTTTACTATCGCGTTGCCAAGTCTATGTGCTCAAACCGTTAGGCAAAGAGGACCTATTAGAACTGATGAACCGCGCCTTGCAAGAGGACGAGTATATCCGTTCCCGCAATATAGAAGTGAAGGAAACGGATAGTCTGCTGCGTTACAGCGGAGGCGATGCTCGTAAACTACTTAATATCATTGAACTGGTGGCAGGGGCGATAGGCGGAGAGGCAGAAAGGCTGAAAGGCGGAAAGGCAGAAGGGCTCGTGATTGATAACGACACGGTCACTAAGTGTTTGCAGCAGAATCCCGTGGCGTACGATAAGGACGGCGAACTGCATTACGATATTATTTCGGCTTTCATTAAGTCTATTCGCGGAAGCGACCCCGACGCGGCCATTTATTGGCTCGCCCGTATGGTGGCTGCCGGAGAAGACCCCGCTTTCATTGCCCGTCGATTGGTTATCAGCGCCAGCGAGGACATCGGTTTGGCCAATCCGAATGCTATGCTCGTAGCGAATGCGTGCTTTGATACACTACAGAAGATCGGTTGGCCGGAGGGCCGTATCCCGCTTGCTATGGCAACGGTCTATTTGGCTACTTCGCAAAAGAGTAACTCCGCCTATTTGGCCATTGATAAAGCACTCGCCGAAGTGGAGCAAAGCGGTAATCAGCCCGTTCCGTTACACTTGCGTAACGCCCCAACCAAACTCATGGAGGAATTAAGATATAAGGAAGGATATAAGTATGCTCACGATTTTCCCAATCACTTCGTTAAGCAACAGTTCCTGCCGGACGAACTGATGGGAACACGTTTCTGGGAAGCCCAAGGCAACCCGCAGGAACAAAAGATGAAGGAGTGGATGAAGCATTTGTGGGACTAATGGCAGGCATATATGTACATATACCCTTTTGCGTGAGTCGATGCGCTTATTGCGATTTCTACTCCACCACGTGCCTTGATAAGCGGCACGAGTATGTGGAGGCCGTTATCAACGAGTGGCACGAACGACAAGACTACCTGCAAGGCGAAGCGGTACAAACGATCTACCTCGGCGGAGGAACACCGTCTGTACTGGAAATAGAAGATATACAAAAATTACTGACTGCCCTACCCTTGACAACGGCGCAAGAGATAACGCTGGAAGCCAATCCGGGGGATTTGAATGAAGCCAAACTGCGTGCTATCCGTGCATTAGGAGTCAATAGACTGAGTATTGGTATTCAGTGCTTTGATGATAAGATGCTACAACGAATAGGTCGCAGGCATACCCGTCAACAAGCCATAGAGGCAGTTCAAATGGCTCAACAGGTGGGGTTTGATAATCTGTCCATCGACCTCATTTATGGCCTACCCGACCAGACGCTTGATGAGTGGAAAGAACAGGTGACTATCGCACTGAATTTGGGTGTGCAACATATATCGACGTACTGTCTCACCATTGAACCCTCGACGACCTTAGGGCAACAGTTCGAAGCGGGTATAATCGAGGAAGTGGACGAGAACACAGAGAATAGCATGTTTGACTATATTTGTCAAGCCGCCCAAGCGAAGGGATATGAGCATTATGAGATAAGTAACTTCGCACTACCCAACTACAAGAGTCAACATAACTCGAGTTATTGGAACGGAACGAAATATATCGGCCTCGGCGCAGGGGCACATAGTTATGACGGACACTCGCGGCAGTGGAATAAACCCGACTTAGAGCAGTATTTACGCTCGCGCGAGGTGGAGAGGGAACAACTCAGTGAATTAGACCGCTATAACGAAACCATTATGCTCTCGCTGCGAACGAGCCAGGGGCTGGCGGCAGACCAAATAGAGCCCAACAAAATGAGCAAGTGGATTGAACGGGGAATGATAATAAAACAAAACAATGCATATATTGCCACCCAAGCGGGACAACATATACTCAACACGATAATTGAAGATTTAATGATATGAAGAAAATTTCGTTTTTTACTAAGTTTTTACTCTGGTTCTGGGGAATACTCCTCGGCGGATGCCTAATCGTCATTCTTATTTTTGTAGGTATAGCCAATGGTGTGATTGGTTACCTTCCTCCGCTGGATGAACTACAAAACCCTAAGAACCAATTTGCTTCCGAGATATACTCATCGGATATGAAGTCTCTGGGTCGGTACTATATTAACGAGAACCGCGTGGGCGTGGCCTACACCGACCTAAGCGAAGACCTTATTCATGCCCTTATTGCCACCGAAGATGTGCGTTTTTATAGGCACACGGGCATTGATGGCAAATCGTTCTTCCGTGCCCTACTGACCCTCGGTAAGGCCGGAGGCGGTAGTACGCTCACTCAGCAACTGGCAAAGCAGCTATGGTCGCCTCGCGCTAATAATATCTTTGAGCGTGCCATGCAGAAGCCCATTGAATGGGTTATTGCCACCAAACTGGAACGCCTCTACTCCAAGGACGAAATACTGCTTATGTACCTCAATCAGTTTGACTTCCTCTATAACGCGGTAGGCATCAAGTCGGCTGCACAGGTGTATTTCAGCACCACTCCCAAGGACCTCAAATTAGAAGAATCAGCCATGCTCGTAGGCATGTGTAAGAATCCTGCTTTATATAATCCCATTCGGCACCCCGAGCGCACGCTGACACGACGCAACACCGTTCTCAATCAGATGGCTAAGTACGATTATATAACCGACTCCGTGCGCGACTCGCTGCAAGCTCTGCCCATCGAACTGCATTACCAATCGGTAGACCACAAGCAAGGTGCTGCACCCTATTTCCGCGAGTACTTGCGCAAACTGCTCACCGCCAAGAAACCCGTAGCGAGCCGTTATCCTGAATGGAATAAACTGCAATATCAATTGGATAGCACCGAGTGGGTTAATAATCCTATCTACGGATTCTGCAATAAGAACACAAAACCGGACGGCACACATTATGACCTCTATAAGGATGGTCTCAAGATATTCACCACTATCGATTCTCGCATGCAACGTTACGCCGAAGAGGCCGTGAACGAACATATGCAGTACATGCAAGACCAATTCTTTAAGGAGAAACGCAAGAAGTCTTATGCCCCCTTCTCCGTAGATCTCACCCAAGAGGAGATCAATGGCATTCTCAATCGCGCAATGCGACAAACAGACCGCTGGCGTAACGGCAAAAAAGCGGGGTTAGACGAGGCCGCGATTCAGCGCTCCTTCTATGAGCCCGTTGAGATGCGCGTGTTCACCTATAAGGGTATGGTTGATACGATGATGACGCCCCTCGATTCTATTAAGTGGAATAAGCACTTCCTGCGCTGTGGTTTCCTCTCGATGGATCCACACACGGGTCATGTCAAAGCCTATGTGGGCGGCCCCGACTTTGCGCAGTTCCAATATGACATGGCCACCCTCGGGCGGCGTCAAGTAGGTTCTACCATTAAGCCTTACCTCTACACGCTCGCTATGAACGAGGGTATGTGGCCCTGCGAACAAACGGTTAATGACTCCATCACCTTATATGACGAAATGGGTAATGCCTGGACGCCGCGCGATGAGCACACCGCCAACCAATACCAGATGGTGACGCTTGACTGGGGTTTGCAGAAGTCCAGTAACTGGATTGCCGCGTACCTCATGTCCCTGTTCACCCCTTATCAATTGGCTAACCTAATGCGCTCGTTCGGTATACGCGGTCGCATCGATGCGGTAGTGAGCATGTGCTTGGGCGTTTGTGAAGTGAGCGTAGAAGAGATGGTGGACGCTTATACCACCTTCCCCAATAAGGGTATTCGCGTTGATCCCCTCTACGTCACCCGCATCGAGGATAAGAACGGAAACGTACTCGGTACTTTTATTCCTAAGACCCACGAGGTGATCAGTGAATCCACCGCCTATAAGATGATTTATATGCTCCGCAATGTAGTGGATCACGGAACGGGCGTAAGACTACGTTTCCGTTACGGTCTGAAGGGTGCCATCGGCGGCAAAACGGGTACCTCGCAGAATAACTCCGACGGCTGGTTTGTGGGTTTCACCCCTTCGCTGGTGAGCGGTTGCTGGGTGGGCGGAGAAGACCGCTCCATTCACTTTGACGGAATGGCCAACGGACAAGGTGCCGCTATGGCATTGCCTATCTTTGGATTGTATATGCAAAAAGTATATGCCGACCCCGATTTAGGCTATAGTGTAGATGAATCGTTCG
This sequence comes from Paludibacteraceae bacterium, assembly GCA_045599545.1. GTDB lineage: Bacteria > Bacteroidota > Bacteroidia > Bacteroidales > Paludibacteraceae > Colicola. The sequence continues at coordinate 12,138 of JAZRWG010000013.1, forward strand.
ACATACCCGAGTGGTTTGATCCTGAAGCAGGATGCAAGTAGTCTTTAAGTTTAAAGTTGAAGAAGATTTATAAAATAGTATTAGTAGCCCTACTCCTCTACGCCCCTACTCCCCTACTCCAAGTAAGGGCTCAGCTCAACACCGATCGCATTTTAGCCATCGGTCGGAATGCGTTGTACTTCGATGACTATGTATTGTCCATTCAGTACTTCAATCAGGTTATCAAACTCAAGCCCTACTTGGCGGACCCCTATCTGCTGCGCTCGGTAGCGAAGGTGCAGTTAGGCGATTACTCGGGAGCGATGACGGATATCAACAAAGCCATTGAACTCAATCCCTTCAACGCCGGTTACTTCTACACGCGTGGGTTTATCTATCGACAATTAGACCAACTGGATAAAGCTGAAGCCGACTTCTCACAAGCCCTCTTCTTCTCGCCCGAGAACCGCACCTATCTCTCTCTGCGGGCGGATGTCTATGCCCGTCAAGAACGCTATGACCTGGCGCAAGCCGATATTGATTTTCTGCTCCGCCGCGAACCCCAATCCGCTTCGCTACTCTATGAGAAAGGTATTATCTGCGTCAGCCAAAAGGATACTTCTTGTGCTCTCAATTGCTTTAGTCAGACTGTTCTCTACGACTCACAGAACCCCTCTAATTGGTCTGCCTTGGGCATGATTCACTCCATGGTTAACCAAGATGACGAGGCCATCAAAGACCTCACCAATGCTATCAAACTGGGGTCTCAATGGGCGGGCGACTATATCAACCGAGGTATTATCTATTACCGCAAACATAACTTCCGCAATGCCTTGGCGGACTATGACAAAGCCATCGAAATATCACCTAATGAGGCGCAGTGTTACTATAACCGAGGAGTACTCAGGCAAGAACTGGGAGACAAGAATAATGCCCTTACGGATTTCAACAAAGCCCTCCACCTTGATCCTTCTCGTCCCGAATACCTCTACCAGAAAGCGGCTCTGCTCATGGAACTCAAGCAGTGGAAACAGGCCGTTACGTGCTTTGATGAACTGATAGCCGACTACCCCTATTTCTTGCCGTCCTATTACTTGGCCGCACAGGCTAAAACGGCGTTGGGCGAAGGAAAAGCCGCTTATAAGTACCGTCAAACGGCGTATGAGTTAGAGCAACAGGCAACAGGCGACAGGCAACAGGCTAAGGACACTATTCACACCGGTGTGACCATTGCCAAATCTCAACCTAAGACCAAGGACCATCGCAAGGAGTTCTCTTCGCGCGCAGCGCAGAACCAAGCGGAAGAGGCTAACCGTATTGGAGATGTGCGCGGAGCCATACAGAATCGCTATGTGGATGTGATTAACGAACCTAATTTCAGTCTAAGTTATTACCATCCTGTAGCCGGTAGCCGATCGCCGGTAGCCACCAACTACTCGCACGCGGCCATTGATCTATTTAATCGCTTGCGTATCCTTCCTTCACCGATCTACGTCAGTCTACAGGACCTCACCCTCACGGCGGACATGGTGAACCAACACTTCGATCGCATCAATCGCTTGACGGACCGCTTGGAGCGTGAGATCAGTGCTGAGGCCTACCTCACGCGTGCTATGGAGTTCTCTTTGGTTCAAGACTACTCCTCCGCCATTGACGATTGCACCCGCGCTTTACAGCTCATCAATTCATCATTCATCAATTCATCATTGTCCGAAGACCCTTCGGATATAGAGGCACTTTTGACTTTCTGCCGAGCCAACTGGCGTTATCGCCTCTATGAGTATCAACGTTCAGCGGGAGAATTAACGGCTCTTTCGCCGATGGATTATGAGATTATGCTGCGTGACTACGACCACACCTTGCGTTTGTTGCCCGACTTTAGTTTTGCTTACTATAATAAAGCCAATATCCTCTGTACTCAAAAGGAGTTCGACGAGGCTATTCGTCAGTATACCAAAGCCATTGAGTGCGATTCGGACTTTGCCGAAGCGTACTTCAATCGCGGTTTAACCTATATCTTCACCGAGCAGAATGAACAGGGTTTAGCCGACCTCAGTAAAGCCGGAGAACTTGGCATCTATCAGGCCTATAATCTACTGACGAGGTTTAAATAGTTTATAGTTGAAACCTCGAAAACTCGAAAATGAAAAAAGTAAATAAAATAGTATTAATTGCCCTACTCCTCTACTCCTCTACCCCTCTACTCCCTTTGAGGGCTCAGCTCCTCTACGAGGTGTCGGGTAATAGTGCCAAGGCGAAGTCTTATATCTTCGCCACCAATCGTTATGTGGATGTGAGTTACTTTGATTCAATCTATCACCCTACATCCCAACATCCCAACTCCCTTACTCCCCTAGAGCTCGCAGTGCGGTCTTTCTACGAATGTGACCGCGTGGTCACCGAGTTTGTGATTCAGGACTACGAGGCGTTGGCGACTTTGCGTCAAGCGGCTATCCTGCCCGATAGTCTTTCTGCCTCTCAGCCTCTCAGCCTCTCTACCCTTTTCTCACCAAAGGATTACGAATATATAAAGGATGCCTGTCAGCTTCTTCTTGGTCTTAATATCGATTCCGTGGGACTACTTAAACCATCTTATTTGACCGCCTTATACCGCGACGAACTGATGCGACGCCACATAGGGTTAGACGAGGAGCTCTCCATTGCCACGTTCTTTGAGGCCTTTGCCAATCAAACGAATATCCCCGTCTATGGATTGGACAACGCTTCCGAGACAATGTACATCGCTTTTGATCGCGAACCGCTGGCTTGGCAATGTCAAGAACTGAAAAGAGTGATTGATTATCCCGAGAGAGAGGTGGCACAAGAACGAATAATTCGAGAAATGTATTTAACCGGCCGCCTGATGGACATAGTCTATCAGGTGGAAGGACCCGATAATGAGACCTCCATATCCTATTCGGATTATAAGGTCTTTTGCCAACGCAATATCCAATGGGCAAAGCGATTAACGCCTTACTTCAAGGACGGGCGGGCGTTTGTGACCTTAGATGCTCTGTATTTAGGGGGCGATAAAGGACTATTAGCTCAACTCAAAGCCCAAGGCTTCCGTGTCCGTCCTGTCAATAGAAGAATAAAAATAAAATAATATAATATAACCCATTTTATTAACACTCAAAAATTTAAAACAAAATGAAAATTTCAATTCACAATCCACAATCCACAATGATTGGTATCTGTGCACTATGCGTCATGTTAACCTCTTGTGTTCAAGTTCCTCAAGAGCAACACACCTCCTACGATACGATGGAGATTTCGTATCAAACGATTACCGAAACCGCAAGTTATAGTTCTACCTTAGAAGGTCTCACGGATGCGCTCATCTCTCCTCGCGTGCGCGGACACATAACGAAAAAATGTGTAGGAGAAGGTCAACAAGTCAAAGCCGGTGACCAACTCTTTCTCATCGATAACCGTCAGGCTATTTTAGAGGTGAATACGGCTAAGGCTAATGTACAAGCAGCTCAAGCGCAACTCAGCACCGCTCGTTTGGAGTGCGAGAGCCAACAGAACCTCTACGACAAAGGCATCTCGTCTTCTTATCTACTCGCGGAAGCCAAGAATCATGTGCAGACCGCCGAAGCAAACTTAGCGCAAGCCGAAGCTAATTTAGAGATGGCAGAACTGAACTTGTCTTACCACACGATTACCACCCCTATTGATGGTATTGTAGGTTCTATCCCTTATAATGTAGGTGAATTGGTAGATGTCAGCACAACCCTCACTACCATCAGCGGCACGAAAGATATAATTGCTAAGTTCTCCATCAATGAGGAGCAACTCAGTAGTATCATCTTTGAAGGCGGCGTGGATTCTGCTTTGAAGATAGCTCCTCAGGTGCAACTCCAACTCAAAAACGGACAGATACACCCATATAAGGGTCGTATTATCAGTATCTCGGGTGTAGTGAACCGTGTTACAGGTGCTGTATCGGTACGTGCGCAGTTCCCTAATCCCGAAGGACAGTTATATTCAGGTGTTCAAGGCTCTGTGATTATCCCGTTCACGTATGATAATGTGATGATTATCCCGATGTCGGCTATCGTTCGTTTACAACATAAAACGCTTGTTTATACGGTGCAAGATAGCCTTGCTCACGCCACGGATGTAGAGGTCATTTCTCTCTCCAATGGTAAAGAAGCTGCCGTGATGAGCGGTCTTAACGTAGGTGATCGGATTGTCTCTGTTGGTGCTGCCAACCTCACCGATGGACAACAAGTCATCTTCTAAACCTGTTAAACCCATTAAACCGCTAAATCATGGCTAAAACAAACATATTCGTCAGCCGTAAGGTCATGGCAATGGCCATCTCCTTACTTATCCTCCTTATTGGATTTATCTCTCTCAAGACGCTCCCTATTGAGCAGTACCCTGATATCGCTCCTCCGTCGGTTTATGTATCCACCTCTTATTCGGGTGCAGATGCCGTCTCGGCGATGGAGTCGGTTATCGTTCCGTTGGAAGACCAAATCAATGGTGTAGAAAACATGCTTTATATGTCCTCTACCGCCTATTCTACGGGCGAAGTGGAGATCGTCGTTTACTTCAAACAGGGTACAGACCCCAACATGAACACCATCAACGTGCAGAACCGCGTTCAAGCTGCCATGGGACTAATGCCCGCAGAAGTAACGCAAGTGGGCGTCACCGTAAATAAGAAACAGAATAGTATTCTTCAGATATCGGGTTTGGTCAGTCGTGATGGACGTTTTGATGAGCAGTTCATTGCCAACTATATTGACATCAACCTCAAGCCTCGTCTGCTTCGTATTCCGGGTGTGGGTGCAATCACAATGTTGGGCAACACCTACTCAATGCGTATTTGGCTGAAACCCGATGTGATGGCGCAATACGACCTCACGCCCAACGATGTTTTTGCTGCCTTGCAGTCCCAGAACCTTGTACAAGCCACAGGTTCGCTCGGTAATCAATCGGGCAACACCTACCAGTTTACGATGGAGTGGACGGGTCGTCTCAAATCCGAAGAGGAGTTTAAGAATATCGTTATTCGTGCCACACCGACAGGCGATGTTTTGCGCTTAGCCGATGTAGCGAAAATCGAATTAGGTAACGTCAACTATAACTACACCTCCGCCATTGACGACTGTCCGGGTGTGCTGTTTATCGTCAACCAAACGGCAGGCTCGAACGCAACGGAAATCAATAGACAGATTGCTCAGATCTATGAGGATGTCAAGAAGGAACTGCCCGCCGGAATGGAGTTCACCACCCTACTCACTTCCGACGATTTCCTCTATGCCGCAATTCACAACGTAGTTGAGACGCTGATTATTGCCATCCTACTGGTTATCCTCGTCGTTTTCTTCTTCTTGCAAGACTTTAAGGCGACGCTGATCCCTTCTATCTCGATCATTGTTTCGCTACTCGGAACATTTGCGGTGGTCAAAGCCGCAGGCTTCTCGCTTAATATCATCACCCTCTTTGCCCTCGTTCTCGCGATTGGTACCGTCGTCGATGATGCCATCGTTGTGGTCGAAGCCGTTATGGCAAAACTGGAGGGAGGTAAATATAAGTCCTCTTACGATGCCACCAACGATGCCTTGTCCGAGGTTAAGATGGCGGTTATATCCTGTACGCTTGTGTTCATGGCAGTGTTTATCCCCGTCACGTTTATGCCGGGTACTTCGGGCACTTTCTTCACGCAGTTTGGTATCACGCTGGCATCGTCGGTAGGTATCAGTTGTATCTGTGCTTTGACCCTTTGTCCTGCGCTGTGCGTCATCTTAATGAGACCTAAACAAGAGGACGGCAAAAAGAGCTTCACTGCTTATGTCAGACACATTTACGAAGTCTCTTACAATGCTATGGCGAATAAGTACCAAGGCTGGGTAGAGCGTTTTATCAAACGCTACAAAGTGGCTTGGATACTGCTTCTCATTACTGGAGGTGTTCTCTTCTATCTGATGAAGACGATGCCTTCCGGTCTTGTGCCACAAGAGGACCAAGGGGTCATGCTCGTCAATGTGACCGCTCCTGCGGGAACAACCTTAAAAGAGACGGACGAGATCCTACTCAAGGTCGAGGAACGAATCAAACAGATTCCCGAAGTGGAGTCGTTCGCTCGCGTAGCGGGTTACGGACTAATCTCCGGTAGCGACTATAGTTATGGTATGTTCGTTGTTCGCCTCAAACCTTGGGATGAGCGTAAAGGTATCGAACACTCCATTGATATGGTGATGTATCGTTTCTATCTCGCTTGCGAGGATATCAAAGAGGCTTCTGTTATGCCTTTCCAAACACCGCAGATCTCGGGTTATGGTAACTCCAACTCCGTAGAACTCATCCTTGAGGATCGTCAAGGCGGCGAGATGAGCACGTTCTTCGATTATGCCTCTAAGTTCCGCGCCAAAGTGATGGAGCGTCCCGAAGTGAGCATGGCTATCCTCAACTACTCCGAGAGTTTTCCGAAATACGAGGTCAGCGTGGATAATGTCCAATGTGCTCGCGCGGGCATTGATGTGGCTACGGTTTTGAGCACCTTAGGCTCCTATTGCGCCGGATCGTATGTGGGCAACTACAATAAGTTCGGTAAGGTCTATCGTGTTTTGGTTAGTGCCGCACCGGAGTATCGTTTGGATGCTTCGTCGCTCAACAACATCTACATCAAAATAAACGATAAGATGACTCCTATATCGCAGTTTGTGACGCTGACGCCTAAGGTAGGTTCCGCTTCCAAGAACCGCTTCAACCTCTACCAGTCTATCACCTGTAACGTTAATCCTGCCGCTGGCTATTCAGAAGCACAAGCACAAAAAGCCATTGAGGAGGTCTTTGCGGAGGTCTTCCCTCGTTCGGGTTATGGTTTTGAGTACGGTGCTATGTCGCGTGAGTTAGCTCAGAACGCCAAGAGTAACACAACGGGAATCATCTACCTCATTGCAATCTTCCTTATCTACCTCATCCTGGCTTGTTTGTATGAGTCGTGGTTTATTCCATTTGCCGTCCTTCTCTCCGTTCCTTTTGGTTTGATGGGCTCGTTCCTTATCTCTAAACTATGCGGATTGGATAATAATATCTACCTCCAAGCAGGTGTGATCATGCTCATTGGTTTGCTCGCCAAGACGGCTATCTTGATTACCGAGTTTGCCGTAGAGAAACACAAACAAGGAATGTCTATCATTGATGCCGCTAAGGGTGCTTGTCAGGACCGTTTCCGTCCTATCCTGATGACTGTCTTCACGATGATTGTCGGCATGATTCCTCTTATCATCGAAGGAGGTGCAGGTGCTAACGGTAACCGCTCCTTGTCCATTGGTGTAGTAGGTGGAATGACGATTGGTATCATTGCTATCCTCTTTGTCGTTCCTGCCTTCTATATCATCTTCCAAACCCTCCACGACAAACTCCAAGG
>JAZRWG010000014.1:0-15856 GCA_045599545.1 Paludibacteraceae bacterium
AAAGTAAGTGGAAAGTTTAAAGTCGAAAGTTTATATAGGTTTGGCAGCCGTTTTATTGTTCGTGGGCTGTAAGGGAAAGCAGGAGACGATTACGCGTCCTGCCTTTAGTGCCGATTCGGCCTATCAATATGTAGTCGACCAAATGGCTTTTGGACCGCGTGTGCCCAATAGTAAGGCGCACACCGATTGTGCGGTGTATCTGATTGAACAACTGCGTCGCTTCGGGTTCGAGGTCGAACTGCAAAAAGGAATGATGCCCGACTATAGCGGTCGGCAGCAGGCCATCTTTAATATCATCGGTCATTTCTCCGGCAATACAGGAGCCAAGAAAATCCTTCTTTGTGCCCACTACGACACGCGCCCGTGGTGCGATCGGGAGGAGAACTACGAGTACAAACGCATGAACGTCCCTGGAGCCAATGACGGTGCCAGCGGCGTGGCGGTACTGCTTGAGGTGGCTCGTCAGTTGCAAATACTGGCACAAGACACCACTCTCAAACTGCGTCCCATTGATATCGTCTTCTTTGATGTGGAGGACATGGGTACCCCGACGATGTACACCGGTTACGAACGCGAGAATACATGGTGCTTGGGCAGCCAATGGTGGGCTAAAGAACTGACGGAAGAACAGGTCAAGGACTATGTCTACGGTATCCTCTTGGATATGGTCGGCGCACCGGATGCTGTCTTCCCTAAGGAGATGAACTCTACCCGCTTTGCAGGAAACTACGTGGAGAAGATATGGCGGCACGCCAATAAGTTAGGATATGGTAAGTTCTTTGCCGAACAGGCCGCTTATCCGATTGTGGACGACCACTATTATGTAGCCCTCTACGGCGGTATACCCTGCGTGGATATCATTCACTATGACGCGCGTTCGAGCAGCGGATTCCCGTCCTGGTGGCACACCCGCGAGGATGATATGCTCAATATCCAACCCGCTACCCTGCAAGCCGTAGGTCAAGTAGTGCTATATTCCATATTAAACTGATCATGAGTTTATTAGAAATACATAATTTGCACGCTTCTATCGCGGGCAAAGAGATCTTGCGAGGGGTTAACCTCACCATCAACGAGGGGGAGGTACACGCTATCATGGGACCGAACGGGGCGGGTAAATCGACGCTCTCTGCTGTTCTGACCGGTCATCCCGCCTATACCGTAACACAGGGTCAAGTCTTGCTCAAAGGCAAGGACCTACTCGTTATGTCTCCCGAACAACGGGCGCGCGAAGGCGTCTTCCTATCCTTCCAGTACCCTGTGGAGATTCCCGGGGTGTCAATGGTTAATTTCCTGCGTACCGCGGTGAACGAGAAACGGCAGTATGAGGGCAAGGAACCACTCAAAGCCACCGATTTCCTCAAACTCATGCGCGATAAGCGCGACCTGTTAGAGATGGCGGATAAACTCAATAACCGCGCCGTCAATGAGGGCTTCTCGGGGGGTGAGAAAAAGAAAAACGAGATCTTCCAAATGGCCATGTTAGAGCCCTGTCTGAGTATTCTGGACGAGACCGATTCGGGACTGGATATCGATGCCCTGCGCATTGTGGCAGGGGGCGTGAATAAACTCAAGACACCTCACAATGCCTCTATTGTAATCACTCACTACCAGCGACTGTTGGATTATATAGTGCCCGATTTTGTACACGTGTTGGCGGAGGGTCAAATCGTGAAGACCGGAACCAAAGAGTTAGCCTTAGAATTGGAAGAGAAAGGGTACGAATGGCTCAACCGGTAATCCTATATAAGTCGGGGCAGTACCGTTACCGCCAAGAGAAAGCGGGCGAGTTGATTATCTACGTTCTGTGCGTGGATGCTACCGATATCGATATCGAGGTGGAACAAGTCGTTCCTAACTGCTCCGTTTCCATTTACGGCTTGACATATATAAATAAGGATAGCGCGCGCCTGCACACGCACGTGAAGCACAAAGCTTGTCAAGGCACCTCGAAACAACTGATTAAGTTTGTACTCGACGGCGAAGCCAAGGGCGAGTTCTTCGGAGAACTGACCATCGCCAAGGATGCCCAGCAGGTAGATGCGCAGCAGACCAATCGTAATCTCCTCCTCTCGTGTCAAGCCTCCATGAGGACCCGCCCCCAACTCATCATTTATGCGGACGATGTGAAAGCCTCGCACGGGGCAACCACGGGTCAGTTGGACGAGAATGCCCTCTTTTATATGCAGCAGCGCGGCATCTCCAAAGAAACCGCGCAGCAACTCTTATTACAAGCTTTTGTGAAGGACGTGCTACCGCTCTCGCTGGATGGCGTAAGTGAGCATATCCAGCAGTGCTTGCTTGAACTCGGAATCGGGGAAGAAGTTTAGCGCTTCCACCGCCTTCTTGCGGTGCTCCTCAATCTTCTTGTACGCATATTTAACCCCTTGATAACGCATCACGAAGGCTTTGATGTCTTCCTCCGTTTCGTGTTCGTCTATGTGCGGAGCGTGGTTTACCAAGTCCTCGGCTTGTTGCCGAAGGACGGCCGCTTCCTCTGGAACGGCGCGCTCCAAACTGATGATGAGGGGTAGGGTAGCCTTACCGTCGCGTATGTCGTTCATCGTAGGTTTGCCTAATTCCTCGGAGTCGGAGTAATCGAGTATATCGTCCTTGAGTTGGAAACACATACCTAAGTGCAGACCGAACTTATGCAGGGCAGCGGTTTGTTTGGGAGTCGCCAATGACGAGAAAGCTCCCGCTTGGGCACAAGCGGCAAACAGTTCAGCGGTCTTTTGACGAATGACTTCAAAATACTGTTTCTCGCTTATCCACATACTGCGCCCGGCGTGCAGTTGCGTCAACTCGCCCGAACTGAGGTTCTTTCCCATGTTGGCAACCACGCGGGTAATAGGACCGCATCTAAGGTTGTCGATGATATCAATCACTTGCGCTAAGATATAATCACCCACAAGAATGGCCACCTTGTTTGACCATTGTTCCTGTACGGCGGCTCGGCCGCGGCGGGTGGGGGAGTTGTCCACCACGTCGTCGTGAATGAGAGTGGCGGTGTGCAGTAACTCCAATGCCACGGCGGTGCGAATCGTCTTATCTGTGATGCCGTGCGTGATGGCTGCGGCGAGCAGGACGAGTTGCGGACGTAACTGCTTGCCTCGTTGTAGGTGAATATACTTCAGTACCTCTTGCAGTGTGGTGTTATTACTCTCGATAGCACTCTCAAAGGCTTTTTCGTACTGAGCAAATGCGCGAGCTATAATCGTATTCATTGTTTTCTAAGCAATGCCTTCAAATCAAAACGATAGAAAAGGACAATATAAATCAATAATAAAATAGTTCCTAATGCGTAATGGGCAATCGTGCTTCCCATCTGTGGCAACATCTGTACGTAGTAATCGCCGCCGTAGTATAAGGCCAACAGACCCAACGTGAGAAGCGTGTATGCGCCAATCGACTTCAAGTCGTAGGGTATATTCAATCGCTTGCGTCCCGTGAAATAGGAGAGGAGCATGATCACAAAGAAGCACACCAAACTGCTTCCGCAAGAAGCCCAATAACCGATGAGCGGTACTCCAATCAGTTGCAGCACAAGGGTTATACCCAATCCGATAAGACTGAAATAAGCACCCCACTTGGTCTCATCCGTCAGTTTATACCAGAAACTGAGGTTGAAGTAGATTCCTTGGAAGACGTAGGTCCACAGCACAACGGGCACAATCTTCAACCCCTCCCAATAACGGCTGCCGATAATATACTTGAATATATCTAAGTAGAAGATGACACCCAGTAATATCATGAGCGAGAAGATGATGTAGTATTTCATCGCATCCGCATAAGCCTCCACCGAATTGCGGTCCTTGTGCTTGGCAAACACGAACGGCTCGTACGCATAACGGAAGGCTTGCGTGAACATCATCATCACCATTGCCACCTTGAAGCACGCACCGTATATACCGAGTTGCGCTTGGGCGTCTGCACCCGTGTATAAATAGGGGAACAGGATACGATCGAGCGTTTGGTTCATTATTCCCGCTACACCTAACACCAATAACGGCAACGAGTAGCGGAGAACCTCCTTGAGCGTTGTCCAACTATACCGACCGCCCTTAGGAAGGGTAAAGGGAATCAGTATCAGCGTCTGAATAGCCGTGGCGAGGATATTGCTCACAAACACATAAGTCACGTCTTGCTTTTTGAGGATAATCAAGAACAAGATATTGAAAGCGATGTTGAGTATCACGAATAGCAGTTTAAGACACGCAAAGACAAAGGGGCGTTTTTGGTATCTCAAATAGGCAAAGGGAATAGATGCAAACGCATCCAAAGCAACCGTGACGGCCATCATCGCGATGAAATTTCCATGCCCGACATACCCTAATCCGTTAGCAATCGGTTGCTGAAAGATAAGGCATAGAACGGCAAAGAGGGCACTTGTGGTGAACACCGTGTAGAGGGTTGTCTTATACACAGATGGGGCATCGTACCCCTCCTTATTGGCAAAGCGGAAGAAACCCGTTTCCGTTCCGTAAGTGAGGATAACGAGCAGCAACGCCGTCCACGCATACAGGTTGGTAACAATGCCGTAATCGGCTGTATTCTCCAAGATGCGGGTATACAAAGGAACGAGTAGGTAGTTTAGGAACTTACCCACAATCGAACTGATTCCATAAATGGCGGTGTCCTTCGCCAAGGCTTTAAAATTACTCATGCAACTCTAAACTTATCAACTAGACGGCTTCTTTAAACTTTAAACTTTAAACTTTCAACTATTATAACGATTTCCCCCTTAGGCGGCGTCATCTTAAAATGCTCCGCCAACTCGGCTAATGTTCCCCGTTGGGTATCCTCATGCACTTTGCTTATCTCGCGTGTTACAGACGCTCTGCGTTCGGGACCCAAATAAGTGCCCAACTCCACGAGTGTCTTTTGCAGTCTAAACGGCGACTCGTAAATAATCATCGTGTGGTCTTGCTCGGCGAGTTGTTTGAGGCGCGTCTGCCGACCTTTTTTTTGGGGAAGGAACCCCTCGAAGTAAAAGCGGTCGCAGGGTAGCCCTGAGTCAATGAGGGCCGGTACAAAAGCAGTTGCTCCGGGCAGACATTGCACTTCTACTCCGCGTTCCACGCAGGCGCGAACGAGCATGAATCCGGGATCGGATATGCCCGGTGTTCCTGCATCCGAGATCAAAGCTACGTTCTTACCGGCGGCTATCTCATCGGCGAGGCGGTCGGATGTCTCGTGCTCATTGAACTTATGGTGCGAGCGCAAAGGCGTGTGGATATCGTAGTGGTGTAGCAGCACGGACGAAGTCCGCGTGTCCTCCGCTAAAATGAGATCTACCTCTTTGAGTACGCGCAAGGCGCGCAGTGTTATGTCCTCCAGATTACCGACCGGAGTGGGAACGACGTACAGCATTGATAAACAGTTCGTAGGTCGGGGACTTCTTGTCCCAGTCGTAGTTTCGCTCTATGTACTCAAGGGCCTCGGCTTCCGTGGCACAATGATTGATCTCGTCTAAGGCGCGTTGCATCGCCTCGCCGTTCTGACCGAATAACTCGCGTTGGAAAAGGAAGCGGTCGCCTAACGAAATAGTCTTGCGTATATCTGTCACAAACAACTCAGGCTCCGGATCGGGCTCTACCACCGGCTCCGGTTCGGGCTCCGGCTCCATTACAGGCTCCGGCTCCACTACGGGCTCGGGCTCCACTACGGGTTCGGGCTCCACTACAGGCTCCGGCTCCGGTTCTTCTATAGTCTCTATAGGTGCTATAGGAACTATAGGAGCTATAGGTTCTACCTGCGGTCTTTCAGCGCAGCGGTCTTTCAGGTCTTCGACCGTTCTTTCCAGTTCTTGCACTCGCTCTTCGAGTGCGGCTATTTTATTTTCGAGTGCCTCGGTATATGTTCCGAGGGCTTGAATGAGTTCATTCATTATTTTGTAGCGTCTTCAAGTTTTTTCATAATCGAGAACATAAAGATAGCGGCCACGAGGCAAACGCCTACGAACACGGCCCACACGCTCCACAACGGGAGACTGCCCCACAAGAATCCACCTACGGAAACAAGGAGGTTTCCAACAGCCGTAGCCACGAACCACAGACCCATCATCATGCCCTTATATTGCGGAGGAGCCACCTTACTAACGAAGGATATGCCCATCGGACTGAGCAACAACTCACCAAAGGTAAGGATGAGGTAAACGACAATCAGCACATTTGCATTGGCAAACGTAGCATCGCCCGTGACGCGTGCCATTTCTTGGGCATCGGGCGTGAGTAATCCGATGGAGCAAGCCGCCATCACCACATAGGCCAGTGCGGCGACGAGCATTCCGTAGGCAATCTTACGAGGAGCCGAAGGCTCTTTGCCTTTGCGGTTGAGTGCTCCGAAGATAGCTAAACTAACGGGAGTCAAAGCCACCACATAGAAGGGATTGAACTGCTGGAAGATGGGAGCTGCCAATTGGATGCCCTCTGCGGGAATACCGAAGTATTTGTACACAATCACACCGATAGCCGAAACAATGACGGCGGCGGAAATGATTTTGCTCTTTTTATTATCACTTTGGAAAAGCGTGAACAGACCATAAACGATGAGTACCACCATCACGAGATTAATGATATCAAAAGCCATCGTTTGAATACCCGTGCAAACGGGGTTTACGAACTCGTTAGCAAAATAGGTGAGCGTCAGTCCGTTTTGGTGGAAGGCCATCCAGAAGAACAGCACCACCACAAAGACGAGGCATAAAGCTACAATGCGTTTCTTCGTTTGTTCGGGGGTGAGTGTCTCCACTTTCATTCCCGCTGCGGCTTGCTGTTTAGCCGTATTCTCCACATGCTTGAACCAAGGACGGCAAGCGTAATAAATAGCAATACTGAAGACAAGCGAAGCGCAAGCTACCATGAACGCAAAGTGATAACTATCGTTCACGCTATAACCTAAACTGTCTTGAGCCCAAGCCATGATCTTAACGGCCGCCGTAGGCGCGAACATAGCACCTATGTTGATAGCCATGTAGAAAAGCGAGAAAGCCGAGTCACGACGGTCGGCGTATTGAGGATCGTCGTAGAGGTTACCTACCATCACTTGGAGATTACCCTTGAACAGACCCGTACCGAAACTGATAAGCAGCAAGGCCGCGAACATAGCCACCATAGGCATCACTACGCTGCCGTTATCAATGCCGCCTAACGGAATGGCGAGGAGGATATACCCGATGAACATAATGATAATACCAATCGTCACGCACTTACCATAACCGATCTTGTCGGCTAATATACCGCCAACAAGGGGCAGGAAATAAACGAGTCCCAGGAAGGACGAATAGATGATTCCGGCTGTACCCGGAGCCAATCCAAAATTAGCGCGCAAGAAAAGCGCAAACACGGCTAACATCGTGTAGTAGCCAAATCGCTCGCCTGTGTTGGCGAGGGCCAGGGCAAATAGCCCTTTGGGTTGATTCTTGAACATAGCGTTATATTTTAAAAGTTTATAGTTTATAGTTTATAGTTTAAAGTAAGTTTAATAGTTTAAAGTTGATAAGTTGTTGCAGTTCACTACCAACTATAGCGCGTAGCGCGCAACTTTCCACTATAGCCCGAAGGGCGCTTCTTACTTTACACTTTACACTTTACACTCTCCACTCTCCACTAGAGTACACCACCGGTGTACGTCCTCCGTGCGCCCATACTGCACATCTTGCAGTGCCTGATAGAGTGCGGTCAGTTTGGGTCCGGGTTCGCCGTCACCAAACGTGTATATCTTCCCTTCGTCGGGGTCTATCACTTTGCCGATGGGACTGATCACGCATGCCGTTCCGCAGCACCCTGCCTCCTCAAACTCGCTCAGTTCGCTCACCGGTACGTCGCGCCGAATGACCTCGTAACCCATTGTACGGGCGAGGGCCATCAGACTGTCGTTCGTGATGCTCGGTAAGATAGAGGTGCTTAACGGTGTTATATACTGATTGCCTTTGATGCCGATAAAATTGGAGGCACTGCATTCGTCGATAAGCGTGTGCGTCTTGGCATCCGTGAACATACAATCGTACCCTTGCAAATGCGCTGCCTCTGTGGCACGGAAGGAGGAAGCGTAGTTCCCGCCTACCTTGAACTGACCCGTTCCCAAGGGGGCTGCGCGGTCTATATGTCGGTTAATGATAAAAGTCGTGCAGTGGAACTTCCCCGGATAGTACGGACCGATAGGGGAGGGGATAACGATAAACTCAAAATCTACCCCGGGACCTACACCCAAACGAGGGGTTGAACCTATCAGTAACGGACGGAAATAAAGCGTTGCTCCCGTCTCGTAAGGTGGTAAGTAGTCGATATTCTTTACTAAGGCTAACCGAATAGCTTTGCAGAATAAGTCCGTCGGAACGGGAGCCATATAGAGTCCCTCGGCACTGCGTTGCATTCGTTCGGCATTAGCTTCCATGCGGAAGATACGGATGCGTCCGTCCGCGCCGCGGAAGGCTTTGAGACCCTCAAAGGCTTCTTGACCGTACTGTAACGCGGTCGCGCTGACATGTAGGTGCAGGTATTTATCTCTCGTAGCCTCCGGTTCCGACCACTGACCGATGAGTTGCCCCTTTTTGTCGCGATGACCATGAAAAGTGGAACGAACAATATAGTCCGTTTCGGTGTAATGAAATCCTAAACTACTCCAATCTATATTCATATCTTATTTATTAGTGCCGCCGGGCCGTCATTAAAGAGCAAGTCTAGGGCATGCGGGTGGCAAATGGGGACAAAGTCCTCGTGGTAGGCATTGGGTCGCTCGTTATGAAACAAGCTATACAATATATAAGCCGTTTCATTGTTGAAATCAACCAAAAAGGTGGGTTGTTTCTTGTACACCGCGTGTATATAATCGGCATAATAATCAAAGTACGGTGTTTTCCCGTAAGCGGAGAACAAGGCACTCCAATGTTGCCGTTGCCAACTATGCATATAACAGATGCGGATATCCTCCAAGGGTTGCTCTTTGCGCGAATCATAAACCGGTATACTCAATAGTTGTGCACCGTTCGGTGTGCTTATCTCACATCGGTTGCGCTCTCCTCCCCAATATGTTGTCGGCAAAATCATATTTCCCTCTATTACAACAGCAACTTGGTTAGCAGTAAATCTGCAAAGAGGATTAAAATATTTGAATTTACGACCGCACTTGTACTGGCCTTACCTACATCGAGCGCACCTCCGTAGGCGTAGTATCCGTAGTAACTACTGAACGAGGAGATGATAAATCCGAACACTAATGACTTAATGATACCATACCAGACGTAGTAGGGATTAAAGGCGTACTGTATTCCCACTACATAGTCCTGCACTGTGATCACATCCGTGAATAAACCGACTCCGTAACCGCCGATCAGTCCCACCGTGATGGAGATAATAACGAGCAGCGGCATCATCGTGAGGAAGGCGCATATCTTGGGTAGTATAAGGTAGTTGGCGCTGTTCACGCCCATTATTTCCATGGCATCTATCTGTTCGGTGATGCGCATCGTACCTATCTCGGAGGCGATGTTCGAACCCACCTTACCGGCGAGGATCAGACACAGAATAGTGCTCGAGAACTCGAGCAGCAGCGTCTCGCGCGTGAGCAGACCCGTTGTGTAGGTAGGCAGTAGCGGGTTCTCGGTGTTCATCTTCGCTTGGATGGTGAGGATGGCTCCGATAAAAACGGAGATGATGACCACGATGGGCAAGGATTGCAGACCTTGTTTTTCTATTTCACGGGCATACTGTCGCCAGAACATGCGTTGGCGGTCCGGGAGTCGGAAGACCTTCCCCATAAGCAGTATATATTCCCCAAAATGACGAATTAAATCTTTCATATTCTCAATTTAGCGCGCAAAGTTACACTTTTTTTTGCATATATGCAAATTTTTTTATACTTTTGCACTCAAAATCCTCTAAAACTAACTACTAAAACTAATCACTAACCACTAATATGAAAATCATCTCTTACAATGTCAACGGCATTCGTGCCGCGATGGCCAAAGGCCTTCTTGATTGGTTGCAAACCGAGTCCCCCGATATTTTTTGTATTCAGGAGAGCAAGGCGCAGCCCGAGCAGATAGACACGCTGCTTATGCAGTCGTTGGGTTATCACTCCTATGTC
Organism: Paludibacteraceae bacterium; assembly: GCA_045599545.1. Classification (GTDB taxonomy): domain Bacteria; phylum Bacteroidota; class Bacteroidia; order Bacteroidales; family Paludibacteraceae; genus Colicola. Next base: position 10,090 of record JAZRWG010000014.1, read on the forward strand.
TTCTCTGCGGAGAAGAAGGGCTATTCGGGCGTTTGTATCTTCTCTAAGACCGAACCCGATTACGTTCACGCCGGCATCGGTGTGCCGCGTTATGACAGCGAGGGACGGGTGCTCAGAGCCGACTTTGGGGATGTGACGGTGGTGTGTGTCTATGTACCCTCGGGTACAACAGGTGATATCCGTCAGGAGTTCAAGATGGATTTCTTAGGTGCTTTTTATAAGTGGATAGGGGAGTTAAGAAAGCAGCGTCCCAATGTTGTTGTTTGTGGAGATTTCAATATCTGTCATAAACCGATTGACATCAACCACCCGGAGCGTCAAGTGGGTGTCAGTGGTTTCTTGCCCGAGGAGCGTGAGTGGCTCGATGAGTTAGAGGATAGTGGTATGATCGATTCGTTCCGTCTTTTTGATGACCGTGCGGAGCAATATTCGTGGTGGAGTTATCGTTTCTCGTCAAGAGAGCGTAATGCAGGTTGGCGCATTGATTATCATTGGGTTTCTGAACCGCTGCGGGACCGCATCCAAGGTGCCGGTATTATGCAGCAGGTCGTTCATTCCGACCACTGTCCCGTTTGGGTTGAAATTAGATAGTGTAACCACTTTTGCTCACATTGGGTGCGGCGGGCGGCATCGTGCGCTTTGCGGCAGGTTAGGCGGTCGTTCTTGACGTAACAGTACCAGCCCCGCTTGTTGAGTTCAATCTTATACCCATCCTCGGTCGTTACCCAATGCTTCCACTCATCTCCTACCAAACGAATATGCAAGGTGTCCCCATTGGGTTGCACCTTTTCTATTATTCCCGGGTACGCGGGCACGCGGGAAGGCTTCTGGGCGAATGTGAGGCTACAGGTAACAGGCAACAGGCAACAGGCAATGAGGAGTGAGAGTGGAAAGTGAGAGTGGAAAGTGAACATAGTGGTTGGTGGTTAGTGATTAGTGTTTTTACGAAAAAAGCCCAGTCAAGACTGAGCTTTTTGGCGGTGCGGACGGGACTCGAACCCGTGACCTACGGCGTGACAGGCCGGTATTCTAACCAACTGAACTACCGCACCAGTGGACTTTCTTTTCCGAAAGCGGGTGCAAAAGTACTACATTTTTTTGACATGACCAAATTTTTTCGCAAAAAAATGCAAAAAAAATGCATTTAAGGGGCAAAATGGCCCTTTTTGGGGGTAAAAATGCACAAATTTGTTTAATTGTCTTGCACGATTGCAGAATTTTTTGTACCTTTGCACGTCGAATTTGTTGCACGATGGCACGCATACAAGATAAGGATAGGGTGTATGAGTTTTTTCGCCCGTTTGTAGATTGGATGTTTCGTCATTCCTACAGACATTTTCAGTATGTAGGTCGGGAGAATATCCCGACGGACGGTGCTGTCATTTTTGCCCCCAATCATACCAATGCCCTTTGCGATGCACTGTGCATCCTCGGTATCGACGGTCGCCGCAAGGTGTTCGTTGCCCGCGCGGATATCTTCAAGAACCCCAAGCAAGCCAAACTGCTTAATTTCTTTAAGATTATGCCAATCAATCGCGTTCGCGATGGTTTGGCAGAGGTTCGTAAAAATGACGAAACGATGGATAAGGCGGTGGAGGTCTTGAGCGATGGTGTTCCGTTCTGCATTCTTCCCGAGGGTACTCATCGTCCCAAACACTCGCTGCTACCGCTCAGTAAGGGTATCTTCCGCATCGCGCTCCGCGCCAATGAACAATTCGGGAATCAAAAGCCCGTCTATATAGTCCCCGTAGGTTTAGAGTACGGAGACTATTTTCATCTTTGGGATTCGCTGACCGTCAATATAGGCAAACCGATCAATGTGACTCAGTTCGTGAAGGACTTACAATCCCAATCCAAGGAGAAACTCACGCAGCCGCAGATCATCCTTGCCCTGCGCGAGGAACTGACCCAGCGCATGCGCGAACAAATCATGTGGGTGCCCGATGATGAGCATTACGAGGAGAATTTCAAGAAGTTGCAGGAGAACCCGCCGGCTCCGTTCGATAAGTTCAGAAAGCATAAGATACCCCGTTGGCTGCTACTTATCTTGCTCATACTTATGACCCCGCTTTTCCTTGTCAGCGCAGCGGTGACATTGCCCATCTGGCTGGTGTGGTTCATTATTCGCGGTAAGTTCAAGGATCCGGCCTTCCATAACTCGGTGCAGTATATTTGGCAATTGATATGTATTCCGTTACTGTTCTTTGTACAAGCGCCCTTCTGGATGTTCTTCCAAGAATATCTGTACCAAGTGAGGAAGTTTAGGCGTGCGAAGGAGTAGGGTGGATTGTGGATAGTGAAAGTGAATTGGGGTTGAGGTGTGGTGGAATAGAGGGGTTGAAGTGTTGGGGAATTGTGTAATTATAAAATGTTGTAGTTATGATTAGAGTATTTGTGATTTTGGGGCTGTATATTGTGGCTCCGGTGGTGATTGTAGAAGGATTCAAGCGGTGGAATTGGGTGCAGAAAGTGGGAACCGTAGTTTTGGCTTATGCCGTAGGAATTATTCTTGCCCTTACAGGGGCATGCACATTTGAAGTGGGAAGCGCTGCTGCCGCAACCTTCAATAAAGTGCAATCGATGATAATGAGCATTGCCGTTCCGTTGGCAATTCCGCTCATGCTCTTTAACTGCGACTTTAAACTCTGGACGAGAGCCCTCCCTAAAACCCTTTGGGCCTTGGTAGGCGGTATAGGTGCTATCCTCGTTGCTGTTGTTTCGGGTTATTTCCTTTTCCGTCACACGGGTATTCCACAGATAGAGAAGGTGGCGGCGATGATGACGGGTATCTACACCGGCGGTACCATGAACTTCAATGCCCTCGGTGCTTCGTTAGGCGTGGATAAGTCCGTGATGGCGATTGTGCTGGCGTTCGAGATGGTGCTGACCACACCTTATATATTCTTTATTATCGGCGGCGGATATAAATTCTTCCGCAAGGTGCTACCCTACAAGGAGAACATCACCCGTCGCGGTCGTAAGGACGAGGAAATAGAGACCAACGATGTGGAGAACTACAAGGGAATGTTCCAAAAGCAGAATGTAGGCGGCATGTTCATCGGTTTGGGACTGAGTGTACTCTTCCTTGCCGTTGGTGCGGGACTGAGTCTAATCATTACCGGCAAACTGAACGAACTGGTGATTATATTAACCATCACCACGCTCGCTATCATTGCCTCGTTCTTTAAGAAAGTGAGAGCACTGCCTAAGACATTTGAGTTAGGTATGTTCTTTATCCTTATCTTTAGTGTGATTGTAGCTTCGCTCTTTGATATTCACAGCATTAACGGCGCAGCCATGATGATTGGTGCGTTCGTGGCATGGATTATGATTATCAGTGCGTTGATCCATTTGGGTTTCTGCCGATTGACGAAAGTGAGCGGAGACCTGTTTACCGTAGGTCAGGTGGCGCTGCTATGCTCGCCCCCGTTCGTGCCTCCGGTAGTAGGTGCAATGAAGAATAAGAAAGTGCTGCTAAGCGGTATTGTGATAGGATTGGTGGGGTATGCTATTGGGACGTACTTGGGAATTGCGATCGCTTGGCTACTTCCAATGATATGAAAAAATTAATCGTTTTAGGGCTGGCCACGGCATTGGTGATGCCGGTGGCTGCAAAGAAAGCTCCTAAACCGGTGGAAGTGGATTCGTTGGGCAATAAGATTAAAACCGGTTGGAACTTTGGTGTTTTGCCTTCCGTAGCTTACGATGCCGACTACGGATTTCAAGGCGGGTTATTAGGCAATATTTATTACTATGGGGACGGCAAACAGTACCCCGAGTATATCCATTCCCTCTATGTGGAGGGGGCATATACGACGAAGCACCACGGAATCTTCCGGGTCAACTACGATAGTAAGTATCTTATCCCGAACCATCGGTTGACCTTGGACGCTACGTATCTACCGGATGCGATGTGCGACTTCTATGGTTTCAACGGCTATCAGAGTGTCTTCAACTCCGATTGGGTCAAATGGAATAAGAAACCGGAGAAGATGACCAATCCGGAGGACTACCGCTCGCGTGTGTTCTATAAATACAAACGTGACCTCATCCGCTTTGCGGCAGATATGGAGGGCACTATCTACAAGGACCTCAAATGGAATGCCGGTATAGGTGTATTAGGTTATATCATTGAGGACTGTAATATCGACATGCTCAATGGCAAGAACGAGTTTGATTCGAAACTTAAACCCTATGAGCAAAAAGCCCTCAATCCCGATGCCGGCAGTTTGTACGAGAACTATAAATCGTGGGGCTTGATTGATAAGGCAGAGGAGAATGGTGGTTGGCATCCCTACGCGCGTGCGGGTATTAGTTTTGATACGCGCGACAAGCGTCAGGGACCTAATCGCGGTATTTATGCGGATGCTTTCTTTACGTACTCGGCGGCTTTTAATGCTTCCTATGGACAGCAGGCTACGGCGGGTTATAATCACTTGCAGTTCAATTTCACGTTCCGCCACTATGTGTCGGTGTTGCAACGTCAGAATCGTTGCTTTAGTAATATTGTGTTTGCCTATCGTTTGGGAACGCAGAACCTGATTGCCGGTAAGAGTCCGTTCTATATGGATAACTACCTCAATACCCTCTTTATCCAGCGTGTTTATTATGAAGGATTGGGTGGAGGTAACTCGGTTCGCGGTATGATGGCTAATCGTATTTCCGCTAAAGGTTTTGCCTTTGCTAACATAGAGTTCCGTTTCCGTATTGTGAACTTTGATATCGGACGCCAACATTTCTTTGTTGGACTCAATCCTTTCTTTGACTTAGGCATGGTGACGCAGCCGTACAACCCCAATGAATTATCCTTGGCCAGAACAGGGCGTTCGTTGGAGGAGAATGTGAGGTTAAGTGGGTGTCGATACGAGGATTATTTCTCGACGAATGAGAAAGACATCTATCGTCCGCATATGACGGCAGGTGTAGGTTTAAAGATTGGTATGAATGAGAATTTCGTTCTCTCTGCCGATTGGGCTATGCCGGTGAACGAGAAGCCTTACATGGAGCAGGATAACAACAAGCTTTCCAACTTCTACGTAAAGATGGGGTATCTGTTCTAATCTCCGCCCTCGCTCACCGATGTAAAACAGTGAGGACATCGCTTCAAAATGCGCTTTTCAATGCTTTTTGCAGAAAAGTGCATTTTTTTGTATTTTTTTGCAACCACTGACAAAAAGTGTCAGTACCTCGTTGTAATTTTGCAGCGTCAAACGAAAAAACAAGTACTGTTATGGAACGAGAGAACAACATTTTAGCAGGAGTGTGCATCCTTATTATTTTTAGTATGATTACGTATGCGTGTGTGCAATTGGCTGCGATTTTTTAGGCTTTTGCGTGCAAAGTGAAAATAAATTTGCATATGTCGTAAAAAATCCGTATCTTTGCGGTCACTTTGACCGCAGAGAGGTCATTGGGGTATTAGCTCATCTGGCTAGAGCGCGACGTTCGTCTTATAATCGGGGCCACGCAAAGTACCAGATTGCTTGAGAAAAGAACAAAAATAAATATATGACACAAGAATTACAGATTAGAAGTAGCGCTGCTGAGTTCTTGATCTTTCAGACACAAGAACAAGCTAACGGCATTCAGGTCTATTACAAAAACGAAACAGTGTGGCTTAGTCAAAAGGCTATGGCAACCCTCTTTGACTGCTCTACAGACAATATCGGACTGCATTTGAAGAATATATTTGCTGCCGGAGAATTGGATAAAAATTCAGTTACCGAGTTTTTCTCGGCTACTGCGTCAGATGGAAAAAATTATCGTA
>JAZRWG010000015.1:0-69584 GCA_045599545.1 Paludibacteraceae bacterium
AGCGTAATTGAAAAGTTTTTTCATAATAAATAAAGTTTAATTTGTTCAATAAATTGAAATTAGTTAGTGTTTTACTTAAATATATCAGAATGTGTTCCGGTACCTGTAAAAGTTAAAATCAGTTCCATATCATTCTGCTCCCACATTAGCAACCAATCCGGTTGTAAATGACACTCCCAACAAAAATTGAATTGAGCATTTAGTTTGTGCGCCTTGTACGATTTCGGAAGTTCTCCCTTAACTCGAAGAATATCCACCGCCTTGACTAACAGACTAAGATCAAGCCCTCTTTTTTGGCAGCGCTTTACATCTTTGGTAAAAGCCTTTGTGTATTTAATCGTGTACATTAGCCTAAGATTTGTTTTAACATATCCTGCGCATCTTTGGCCTCGTAAACTCGCCCCGCACGAATATCTTCTTGCGAGCGGTAATAACTGCCTCGACGAACAGCAGATAATTTTTCAATCATTACGCCTAATGCCTCTAACGAACGCAAATACAACGCAACACTTTTCCCAAAAGCAGATCGTTCGTTTAATGTTACAGAGTAAGTAGTCATAACTAATTTCGTTAATTGTTTTGTTTTTGTTTTTAAAGTTAATTTGTTCTTAAGTTTTGGTTCCTCCTGCCCATGCTACATGGGGGGGGGGGGGGGGGGGATACTGTCTGTTTCGTAATTAAAATTGTGTTTTTAAAGGGTTAATATTGTGGGTTAACTAAAAATGTTAAAAAACTTATTCTTTAGTAAAATCTATATCTCGCTTAGATGGTCTATCAAAAGTAAATTTAGTTTCCTTATTTGGATGAGTAAGTGCAAGGTCACACTCTCGAATAATATCCATGCCAATAATAAAATCATAATCCGTATTTTGCGAAGCCAATGCTTCCACATTTATAGCTATTTGACCATTAGGCAACCCTACATGCACTAAATATACATCCGTTTCCGCCAAAGTAGTAGCCTCAGAAACAATCGCTTTGTCTATGGGATTTAAAGCCAAATCTTCAATCACCTTTTGCGAAATAAGGCAACATGTTGCACCCGTATCCCATAACACATTATCGGCATAAAAAACCTTCGGAGCAACCATATTCGGCTGAAGTTCTATCGCAGAGCAAATGGCACATTTAGTAATAATCGCCTCTGCATCTATTGGAAATGTCTGAGTAAATGCTTCCATTTTTATGCTTGTTTTAGAACGCCGTTTACAAAAGCCATGGGTGCATGTTGTGTATTATTTTGCTTGCGAACGACACGCACATACCCAGAACGAAAAGACAATCTCGGGCGCTCACCTGCCATTCTTCCAAAAATCTCACCAATAAGAGCATGTCCTTGAGCAATAAACTCATCTAAAGTCAAAAACGCTTTCTGTTTTAGTGAAGGATTATTCATAGTCTATATTTTTAAGGGTTAAACAATTGGGGTAATTTTAGACTATATGTCGTCTTATTTTGTTTTCTTTGAGGATTTTCTTTTTAACACATTAAAATACACATACAGGCCAAAAGCGGACAGCAGCAACATTACTGCGCAAACACTTGCCATTACATAATCGAAACTTGTCATATTATTATCAATTTTATATTATTGTCGCGCGCATATATGAGTGCGTATACACGTAATCGGCTGCAAAGATACAACTTTTTTTTGATATGTGCAAATAAAATTGCAACTTTTTCGAAAAAAAGCGCAATCTTTATAGGGAGTAGAGGCGGAGAGGCAGAGAGGCGGAGAGGCGGAAGGGCAGAAAGGCGGAGAGGCGGAAGGGCAGAAAGGCGGAGAGGCGGAGAGGGGTGCCCCTCTTATAACCGAAACTCAAACATATCATAATTTGTATTACGGCAACTCATATCAAGCAAGCGGAAATCAATATTGTTGTACTCCATCACATTGTGAAAATGGTAATGTCCATAGCACCATGTTTTGAGAGGATGATTATTAAGTAAAATATACTCATAAATTTTATCCATCGTTGCTCGTTCTTTAATTAAATCTTCTTCTAAATTGGAGTCTATTGCAAGCCAATACTCAATTCCCTCCTTACAAATGGGCTCGCAAAAAGAAGGCGCAACATGAGAACATACTACATCTATTTTTATACCTTCGTTTGTTATTTCTTGCAACGCTCGCTCATTATAAACAGGGACCTCATCCTTCCAATAAAGATGCTGAGATTTTTCTTTCCCCTCCTCCAATGAACAAGCATGAAAACGAGCATATTGAACAGCCAAAGCCATCATTTTTGTTTGACGATTTACCCTATCAATACTAATGCCTCCGCCCACACAAAGAATAGTAAATCCTGCAACGGACAATATCGTATAATCAGGAACAGACTTTATATTCGAATAGTTTATTTTTTGTTCCGCAAAATAAGAGGGATCATCATGATTACCTCGCATAAAAACCAAAGTAAGATTGCGCTTATGGCACTCTCTATTAAGTTTCCTAAATGTTTGTTTGTAATATTCCTCACTCTCAAATCCCAGACCTACATCCCCGCAGAACACAAGAGTGGCATCCTGCAAATCATATTGACGAAACCAACCTGTTAGTCCATCAAAGGCACCATGAATATCACCTATACAACATAGTCTTTTGCTATTTATCACAAGGTTATTCATAAAGCAAGTATAGACATAATTATATCTACTCTATTTTCTTCGCCATAAGGTAGTACGCATTCTATTTCTTCCCGAATATTGGCTCTACTTAACAATGACGCAAATTGTTTTTTCAAAAAATCACGCAAGATTGGTTCTTCTTCAAGACAACGTTCTTTAAATTCCGGACAATAATTTAAGACATAGATGATATCTTCAAAATCATGAGACACACGCAAATCACTGCCCCCACGCGAAAGAACTGCATCCAATTTAGTGGCAATATAATATGTCACCGGTAGTATATAAATTGTTTTCCCCGAGGGCAATTGATAAGGTTCTTTATTCTTAAATCCAGGACGATACCAGCGATTACTAAAGCCTAATATATCTTCATCGTCCGGCATAATATCCACAATAATATCTTTATACACCCACCTACAAATGGGAGCAGAAGGACGAATATCATTCGTGAAATGATGTTGACGAAGTTTTTCTTCAAAAACAGCATGTTCATGATAGGACATCACCTCTACAACACAATCCACATCATTCGTCGGTCGTGCATCTTGCGCAGCAGAATCTGTCGCATAAAGTCCACAAACAGCACCCCCAACGAACACTACATGTTCATTCAGATCTTTTAAGCCTTCCGCAATATTTTGTATGCGTTCAACACTCGTCTTTTCCATAACTCTCAATAAATTTATGTAAAGCGGACGCAGCAATCTCCCGTTCGCGCACTCGCCCTATACGAAGCGCATCAACAATAACTAACAATTTGTATAATTCCTCATCTTTATCCACTATTTGAGGAACATTAGGGCACAAAGGAACTATCCCTTGTCCGCGAATCGCCCCCAAACGACTTGGCCAGACATAAGCATCCGAACCGAGAGCCAATTGTTCTTTTAACGGAGAGGCACTGATATAGGTGGGCACACCACGCATTACGCGCCCTACCTCGACAGGAAAAGCATAGCGCAAACCATACACAAGGAACTCCTCTAAAGCAAGTACATTAACCTTTTGCTTTTTACAATCCACTAATTGAGCCACACGAGAACGCGACAAACTATCGCTGATACTTGAAATACTAACAAGAAGAGATGATGCCAATTCCCTATATGACATAGAGGCACCGGATGATGTGATTTTCTTTAATAAAACCAGAATATCCAATGGGCGTAATTCACAGTTTTTCATACAATTATATCATAGCGTTCGGCGTTCGCGAACAGCGAACACCATCAATTCGGGTGCAAAGGTACGGCTTTTTTTTGATATGTGCAAATAAAAAAGCGAAAATGTTGGATTTTTCGCTTTTTTTAGGTTAGAGGCGGAGAGGCAGAAGGGCGGAAAGGCGGAGGGGACGGAGAGGCGGAAAGGCAGAAGGGCAGAGAGGCGGAGAGGCTAGTATAAGAAACCAAATGCCCACAAAGGAATCTTATGACCTATAGCGGAATCAATATCGTCGGCCGCGATATATGCTTGTTCATTCCCCTCTACTTGTTCATAGTTTTTATCAGACCCGCCTACCTCTATTGTAAATTGTCGATCTACTAAAAAATCACCCTTATGATAACCCGCGTACTCCACGCGATGCCCGGCAGATGCTATTTGATTTATAAAGAATGTTTCGCGTGCAGTACCTATTTCGGGGGTAACCGGACTAAGAGCATAAAGCAGATTAGGATTATTTAGATATATTTTGTCAGGTTTCTGCAAATCTCCAATACTATCAATATCAGCAAACAATCTGATAAGCAAACATGCCTCTTCTAAATGCTTAAAGTATGTAAGAGTAGTGTTGCGAGCAATACTGATACTTCGGGACAATTTGGCAATATCTACATCATACGGAACCATTTGTGAGATTACTTGCAATAGTGCTCTCACTGCCCGTGTATTACCGACATCCAGCTTGCGATACCGCGTAAGCTCAACATCTATCACATAATTCACCATATTTTCTAATAATGCATGGTAAACCTTTTTCCCTTCAAAATAATAAGGATAATAACCTACCGACAGATACTTATGGAAAAATTCCGCCGGATGGCATTTAGAGCGAACTAATGAACAAAATTCATTGGGAGCAGATAATAAATTCTCCAAGCGGATAGCTTCTATTTTTATACCGGCTTCCAATCGAAGGAACTCGCGGAACGACAATCCGGGAATATCATAAAATAGTAGACGACGACTCAAATCTGCCTCTCCGTCATTGAGTTGCAGCAAGGAACTGCCGCTAAGAACAATTCGTAAATCGCGATGGCGGTCATATAGATCTTTTATTTCTGTACTCCACCCATCATATTTATGGACTTCGTCTATAAAGAGATGTGTTCCTCCTTTCCGAGCAAACTCATCGGCAACCTCTGTAAGGGTGTGCGTGGCAAAGTAACCCGTATCAGCGGAACAATACAACACGTGGCGGTCCTCCGGCGAATAATGTAAACGAATGTATTGTTGCATAAGCGTGGTCTTTCCTACTCCTTTTGGACCACGTAATGCAATTAAGCGAGCATCCCACTCAATAGTATTCATCATTTCCCGAATATATCCCATTGGAACGGAGGATATATAATCATCGTGTCTTACAAAAAGTTGTTCCATAACGCTGTTATTTTAATAAAATAATACAATAAGTGTTGTGCCCGTTAAACATAAGTTATGCAAAAATGTTGTCTGCGCACAACAGTTTTCGGGTGCAAAGGTACGGCTTTTTTTTGATATGTGCAAATAAAAAAGCGAAAATGTTGGATTTTTCGCTTTTTTTAGGTTAGAGGCGGAGAGGCAGAGAGGCGGAAGGGCGGAAGGGCGGAGAGGCAGAGAGGCGGAAGGGCAGAAAGGCGGAAAGGCGGAAGGGCGGAAGGGCAGAAAGGCGGAGAGGCGGAAGGGCGGAGAGGACGGATCAGCGAAGGCAGTGGAAGACAAAAGTACGCAAAGTAGTAAATGGCTTACGCACCGTTTTTAAATCTTCTATAATCGCTTGAGGCTGCTTATCCACTCCCGTAGGAATAACTTCCGGCGAAGCAAGAAATGCTTCTACCGCCGAATTATCCTGCCGTAAGGGCCGCCGCTGACGACAAGCCAATAGATGGCGATAATACAACTCCTCATAAAGCTGCCTTACCGGCTGCGCTAATAGCGCGTCCACTTTTTTCCATTGCGCCTTAAAGGCCGCCTGATGAGCTTTCTGCGCCTCGGAAGCTTGCGCCTCATTATCTCTCAGAGGGAAATGAAGCTGCTTAACGGCAATAACTTCGCCGTTAAGCGAGTTGGTTTTGAAATATACATTATCCTGTTTACTTACCTTGCCGGAAATACTATGAACTCCCGTAATGGTTCTAATCTTTGCCATGGTGGTTAGTGGTTAGTGGTTGGCGGATTCAAAGAGTTCGTGGAACATGAAGCCACGCAGTGAAGTGATGACCGGCTTTTTGCGCGACGAATAGCCTCGCAATTGATTGGAATCCGATGTCTTTATGAAATCCAACTCTTTCTTATGCTCCTTGCGATATTGCAGATACCGGGCCTCCCATTGTGCGCGCTTGTGAGGATCCTGCATTTCGGTGCGAATCTGCTGTGACACCTGCCCAAAAAGGGATGTGTGCGCCTTTTGCGCTTCGTTATGAGGGCGCTCATTGGGGTGCATGATAACATAGGAGTGGGTCCTCCCGTTTCTGGTCCGGAATATCTCATTCGAGTCCTTGTTTTGTTTGCCGCTATAATCCTTATACGGCCCTATTAAATGAAATCTTGACATATAGTATTACATTACCTTTTCTATTTTTTCTTTCCGCTTGCAAAGGTACAAAAAATAATTGATATATGCAAATTTTTTTAGTATTTTTTTTGTAAAAAGTGAGTGTTTTGCGAATAAGTACATAGTCTATACCACATTTTCATTGTATATTCATTGACTATGCTTTTTATATTCATAGGATATAGATATGTTCTATGTATGTTCTATGTATGTTCTATGTATGTTCTATGTATGTTCTATGTATGTTCTATGTATCGTCTGTTACATGAAAGGCGGAAAGGCGGAGAGGCGGAGAGGCGCGCATAAAATGTGCGCAAAAAGGACATAACATTAGAAAAAAGCAAATAAAATTTGCATATATCAAAAAAAAGCCGTACCTTTGCATGCTTTTTGAATAAAGCAGTTGTTGTTTATTTTTGCTTTATGAATAAAGCATATGGTGTAATTGTATAAAAAACAGTGAATTATGGATGTTCTATTAGAGAAGCATAATCAGTTTTTGCAGGTGGTTCCAATGCAAATTGTGCGTGATTGCATCAATGATATTGATTGGAGCGCCCCTATGTTGAGTATTCGTGGTCCGAAAGGGGTGGGAAAGTCCACATTAATGAGGCAGTATATTAAAACTCATTTTGATGCGGATGATCGATCGGTGTTATACTGTAGTTTGGATAGCGTTTATTTTGCTAGTCATACTTTATTAGAAACGGCAAAACATTTTTATTTAGAAGGCGGAAGACATTTGTTTCTTGACGAGGTGCATAAATATGAGAATTGGAGTAAAGAGTTGAAAGAGATTTATGATCTTTATCCACAAATGCAGCTTTGTATTAGTTCCAGTTCTTTGCTTAATTTATATGCCGGTCAAGCAGATCTTAGCCGTCGGTGTATCAATTATGACATACAAGGATTGAGTTTTCGGGAGTATCTGCGATTTTATAAGCAAATAGACCTGCCTCGCTATTCGTTGGAACAAATTCTATCCGAGCCCAATGCTATTTGTAGTGCTGTTAAAGAGGTGTGTAATCCTGTTGCGGAGTTTAAAAACTACCTGCATTTTGGTTATTATCCATTCTATTTGACTTATAAGGACAGTTATTACACAGCGATTGAGCAAGTGGTAAATACCATTATTGATGTTGATTTAGTGAATGTAGGCAAAGTGGATTCGGCAAACTGTCGTAAGATTAAAGCTTTGATGTCCGTACTTAGTACTAGCGAACCCTATGAATTAGATATTAGTAAGATGTCTATTCAAAGTGGATTGACGCGGAATACTCTTGTTGATTATCTCAATCGGATGGATCAAGCGGGCTTGTTAAAACTCCTATATAGTGACTTGATGAATGTTAAGAGGATGCAAAAACCGGATAAGATTTTTATTGAAAATCCTAATATGCTTTATGCGTTAGCGTCTAATTCCATTAAAATAGGGACGGCGCGGGAGACATTTGCGGTGAATCAATTAAGTTATCAGCATCAAGTGGAGTTCGGTAAAAAGCAAGGCGACTTGCATGTAGATGGAATCTATACATTTGAGATTGGTGGAGAGAATAAAGACTTCTCGCAAGTAGCAAATATCCCCAATTCGTATATTTTAGCCGACGATATTGATTCCGCGATAGGTCATAAGATTCCTTTGTGGGCGTTTGGTTTCTTATACTAGCCTCTCCGCCTTTCCGCCTCTCCGTCCTCTCCGCCTCTAACCGGTAGGCGCTTGCGCCGTCTATTTTTGGCTATAACGCTATAAAAATAGGGTCATATAGCCAAAAATAATTGATATTTTTCTGCATTTTTTAGCAAAAATCGTACTACACCGAAATTTAACACATTAAAAAATCGTACTACACCGAAATTTTAAAGGGATTTTTACTTCGGGTCGGTGGAGTAGAAATAGTCAGAAATGGTGGTGACACCATTATTCGTATCTACCGTTTGACGAATCTTACCCGTAGTGGAATCATAGGTCTTCTTCGAAAGCTTGCGAGAAACCCAAGCGCCATCTGTCCAGTTGAACTCCTCGGTATAAACCTGTTGACCCTTGCTATCATACTGATAAGCGCACTTTTCCGAATTATACCAACCGGAATCATTATAAGGATAAACCGACTCGTCGTAACGCTCCACAATATAGAGCGTATCCTTTCCACTCTGTAAATAGTGATTATAACGGAACATGCCTGTCCAACACCAATGGTTATAATCCCACTTATAACTAATACTCTGTGTCTCTTGCGATGTGCTCTTAAGCGTTTCCGACTTACTCAAGCCTTCCCAATCTTTGGGATATTGGGAATTGCTATTCCACTTATAGGAAGCGGTCATTACTTGCTGACAATTAAGATAACCATATTCGCTCTTATTTGAACCCGAACGAATGCCATTATTCCACTCATAACGAGCATCTAACGTCTTCTTATCCCCACAACCGGGCTCATATTCGTACACGCGCTCCCAATCGTGAGTCCAATCCCCCGCATCCCACACCCAGTGAGTGGATAAAGTTTGACGATTGTCCTCATTATATTCATAAGTAAATCGAGCGGAACCCATCTTCAGTCCCGGAACGGAATCATAATACGCCTCCTCAATCTTATTGCCACGCTCATCGTAATTGAGCACCGTCCACGTTTTTTGGGTAATATACCATTCTGTGCCGGTCCATGTTTCGTTATAGGTCGCCACACTCACCCCATCCTTATATTCATTACGCACGCGTGTGTAATCGACCCAATCGGGATCATTGAACTGCTGCGTTAATGTTTCTGTCAGTTTACCGCCCACATAGGTATAAATCGTCTGATAACCCACCCAAACGCCATCCTCTAACTTCAACGAAGAAGTCTTAATGAGCGTTGAGCCGGAATAGGTATTCTCATTCTTCTCGCTCTCTATCCACTCACGATTCGTGTCGTCCCACGTGTAATTCGTGACAGATGCTGCTTTACCACTCGAATAAGTAGTTCGAGTTCGAGACTGTCCCTTATAGTGGTCTTTACTCCACGTATAACTTTCTTCCAGTGTTTTATTGGCGGTAGAACCATCATATTCCGTCACCGTCTTACTTGACTCAACCCAGACTTGATTGGTCTTATTCCACGAGAAAGTCTCCTTCATCGTCACACGGTTATTGGCATTGAACTCCTGCACGGTCTTAGAACCATTGGTACACTGTCCCCCACTCCACTTGGAGTAGTTCTCGGTGTTGATCTGATTACCTTTAGAATCAAACTCCCAGACTTGGCGCTTGGATACTTGCCAATCGTTATTCGCCCAATCATAAGTTTCATCCAAGGTCTTGAGTTTGTTGGGAGAATAAATATATTCCTGAACCGTACGCGACGAGCCCACCCACTTGCCTATAGTCGTATTATAAGACGAATAATAATCCGTTCCGACCGCCGTACCTTGGCTATCAAAATGATATTCATACAATGTGGAATAGGTCATCTTTCCACTTACCAATTTAGACGAGCGAACCATGGTTTGCTTGCCTCCCGTATAACCATATTCGGTGACTGCAGAAGGATCCCACTTTAATTGGGGAGCATTCCATGAATACTGAATCTGTGCCGTCTGTTGGTCAGAGGCATTCCACACTTTCTCTGTACGACTCGCACTATTTGCCGTCCAATCATTCGCAGTGGCATCCCATTTGAGAGTAAGGGTCATAACCTCGTTCTTGCCCTTATCATCATAAACCTTGTAGGTATTAGAAGTGCCCTTTTTCACGCCATTCGTCCACTGATAAACGACGGTGTTAATCTCTTTGTTGTTATCGTCATAGAAATGTTGCTCCAACTTGACATAGTTACCCGCTCCATCCTTGGTAACAATACTGTCCAATAGAGGCGTGGCCGCTTGTATGGGTGTAAGGGAGTAGAGGAATAGAGGGGTAGAGAGTAATATAAAGAGGTATTTTTTCATCATAACGCTAACAATCCTAAACGAGAGACTTTATGCTCGTAGGCGAAGGCGTAATAAACGCGCACGCCGAAATCTAAATAATGTATATTCGCTTTATACGATTGCGTGTAAGGAGCCATTGTCAATTGCCCCTCCTGCCACCTACCTATGCCCTCATTGGAACCGGAGTTCATGCGGAAACAGTCAAAACGCATAAACGCTTGCAAACCCAGCCGATGACGCTCCGCCACCTGCCACTCATATCCCACTTGTCCTGCCAAATAGAGATGAAACTTAATATCCGTCTTAGGTCCCTTCTCCATCGGCGTGACGGGCATATCAACAGAGAGTTTAGACACAGGAATATACATATTCACCACCGGATTATCCATTACCGCCTCTTGCCAATGGATGAGTTCACAAACACCAACAACACCTACATTAAACGTCACATGATACAGACTCATCGCCAACATAAAAGGCACTTCCAGTTGCAGTTTATTATAGTTCTCCCGCCCCGCCCAATGAACGGTGTCAATAACCTTATACCCATTAGGCGAAACCAACGACATAACCGAGGTCGAATCCGCAAGCGTGAACGACGAGGAGGAATAAGTAGCCCCCAATCCAATCAACGGACCAAAATAGAACCGTTCGGGAGTCGGCGCATAAGACTCACGCAAATCTATCTTACGAACAAGGAACTGACCTCTATACACCATATCCAAACCAACACTCATGCCCGGCTGCGCCTTGAGCGGTCCAACTAAAGTGTTATGCGACATGCCGCCACGCACACCCACTTCTACCAAGTCCCAACCCTTGCGTGGCAAAAAAACAGAGGACTTCTGCTTTAACTGCGCACTCAACGTAGTGGAAAGTGAGAGTGAGAGTAAGAGTAATATGTACGCGAGGCGCTTCATTTAGTCGTTAGTTTTTGACCATCTATGGTGTAGAAGGTTTCGTTACGTTGGATATAAATCATGCCGTCCTTGAATATCTTTTGGGTGTAGGGGAGTAGAGGAGTAGAGGTGTAGGGTAAGTCCGTGCGAACGGCAGGGAAACCACGCATAATCGTGGTACACATATACGAAGCCTCCGCCTTATCAGCATTCACCGTGACTTCAGCATAGTATTTCTGCCAATCATCATTCAAACCAATCGCCAACGTAAAGCCCTTGGAAACTAAAATATCTTCATTAACATCCGCGTCTCTATGCACTCCCACATCGTCTATCGGTTCCACAATCTGATACCACCGGACACAATCTTCTGATACCGGAGGAGTCAACCACCCTTCGGACAAAAGTTGGTCTTTGTTGACCATAAACAGCCAATCGTAAATACGATCCACCGGTGCCTGATAAACCTTACAACGCGGTTCAAAAATAGCCTCCAATTCGATATTATCATCCACATCCACCGTGCGGACACGATTCGTGTCCCCGTCCGACCACGCCACAAAGCGATAACCGGGCAGAGGCTGAGCCTCAATGCGGACTTGTTCGCCACAATCGAACGAGTCCTGCACGACTTCCTGCGCCGTCACTTTAGTGACAGTGAACGTGAGAAGTGAGAATAATATGAACGCGAAGCGTTGCATTTTTGGGGAGTAGGGGTGTAGGGGAGTAGGGTTAGTAATTAATGGTTAGTTATTCGTTTTGAGAGAGGATGACAACCTTACCCATAGAGGAGTCGGACGGAGTCAACTTGATGCTCAGTTTCTTCACCTTGAAGGTTGCTACTAATTGCATATCTGCCGTAGGACTGACGGTAATCGCCATTTGATCCGAATACAGATCCTCCGTGCCGGCATAATACCAACCTACGAACTCATAGCAGTCGTCCGTAACCTTAGCCATAGCCACAACCGACTCGCCCCAAGGTACATTGGCATCGAAAGCTCCTTCGGCACTTAAACTATCTACTACCGTGCCGCCTAACGTAGCCGAGAAGGAGACCTTGAGATCGTTGTGAGCGAAGATGGCCGTTAGGAGAGTATCCTTCTGCAAATCAATCTGACGTTGAGCCTGAGTCACACCATCACTCCACT
The DNA here is from genome assembly GCA_045599545.1 of Paludibacteraceae bacterium. Classification (GTDB taxonomy): domain Bacteria; phylum Bacteroidota; class Bacteroidia; order Bacteroidales; family Paludibacteraceae; genus Colicola. The sequence goes on from JAZRWG010000015.1 coordinate 12,339, forward strand.
GAACGAAGTGATAACCGGCATTAGGCTGAGCCTCAATGGTAACTAATTCACCGCAATCGAAAGTAGCGGTAGTGTCCTGAACTGTTTGTGCATTGAGCATCATGCTCGTTGCGCAAAGCGCAATTAAAAGAATTTTTTTCATTGTGGTTTGAAAATAATTACTTTACCCATCGCTGCATCGTCCACATGCAAGTGAATCGTGTGCTGACAAACGGGTTGAACCAAGCGAACCGAACAACCTATATAGCGGTCGGTTTCGACGGATTCGAGATTAATAATATTGATATAATTAGCTTTCTTGGAATGATTCGAGGTGGCAGTCCAATAATAACCGACTTCACCCTCTTGCATTATGTCCACACCATCACGGTAACCCTGATAGGGCAAGAAAACGGCACCCTTTGCCGAAACAGCAGCCCAATCAGCCACCGCTTGATTCACCGAAATAGTAAACGTATCCGGCAAAAGGACAAGACCCTTTTGATTGTCTATCATAGCCTCGCCTGCAAGTTTCGCTGCATTGGGACGGGAGTTCAACAGATATGTCCACTCCTCCGCCGTCAAGGTACGCCAAGGCTCTTCGTCGGGCTGCACCGGCTGGAGCGTTCCCCAATCGAGGAAATCACCGGCATAAGCACCGTTGGCGCGCACAAAAGCAACGCCGTAGAAGTCGGTAACACGATAACTCGACTTACCACTCCAACCAAAAAGGTGGAAATCCGATTCGTCCGGCAGAACGGCAGGACGAGTGAAATTCTCGGGCGCAAAAGTAACCTGCTCACCATGGCTATTAATGGTGAACACATTCGCGGCAGCGTGAACACTCACGCATGCGCAAAACAATAGTATTTGCAGTACCCAGCGCTTCACTATAAGGGACAATTGCACAAAATAGCACGCAAAGATACTACTTTTTTATGATATATGCAAATAAATTTTGATTTTTAAAACAAAAAGGTATCTACCAAAGCGTGAATAGACCTTTTCCCGTCATTAACGAGCACAATATCCGCTTTTGAGGCGCACTCCTGCTCGCTCATCTGCGCCGCTATACGAGCACGCACCTGCTCTTCGGTGACGTGGTCGCGCGCCATGGTGCGAGCGATGCGAATATCCTCCGGTGCGGTGACGCAGATAGTGAGATCACATAAATCATCAAGGTGCGATTCAAAGAGAAGGGCGGATTCAAGGAGTAGAGGAGTAGAGGGGTAGAGGGGTAGGGTTTGCTCGATATCCTTGCGGACGGCAGGGTGAACAAGGGCGTTGAGACGACGCAAGAGGTCTGGGTTAGAGAAGACGCGCTGCGCCACGAGGTCGGTTCGATAAGTATTCCCCTCATAGACATCTGCGCCCAAGAGCGCCGAGATGACTGCCTTGAGTTCAGAAGACTCCACGATGAGGCGCTTGGCCTCCTTATCCGTGTCATAGAGCACGTAGCCGCGCGAAGCTATTTCGCGCGCAATCGTGGATTTGCCACTGCCTATGCCGCCGGTGATGCCAATGATTTTGGGGGTAGAGGGGTATGGGAGTAGAGGAGTAGGGTTATTCATGATGATAAGGTTCGTGATGTAATATAGTCATGGCGCGGTAGAGCTGTTCGGTGAAAAGGAGCCTAATCATCTGATGCGAGAAAGTCATCTTGGAGATGGAGATCTGCCCATCTGCTCTATCATACACCGCCTTACTGAACCCATAGGGTCCGCCCACCACAAAGGTCACATCCCTACCCGACGAGAGTTTGCGCTGCACAAAATCGGCAAACTCCACCGACCGATACTCGCGTCCGTGCTCATCGAGCAACAGAACCTCCTGATTGGGCGTGAGCGATTTAAGAATGAGTTGTCCCTCCTGCTCCTTGACCTGCTCCTGCGTAAGCGACTTGGCGTTTTTGAGGTCGGGAATGACTTGCAATGCAAAGGGCACGTAATGATTGAGACGCTTGATATATTCGCCTATCAAAGCATCCAAATGCGTATCCGTCGTCTTGCCGGTCAAAAGGAGAGTTATTTTCATTTATGTATCTCAAAGGGATAGGAACCAATGAGGTTGCCATCCACGATAAAATCTGCATTATAATAGCCTAACTGCGGTTCGGCATCCAAAGTGAAATAGAGGGATCCCTCCACCGCTTCGCGCTCGTATTCAAACTCCTGCATGGACGAGTAGCCAATTTCGCTGCCCTCAAAGACGCACGTGCCCGAGCGATCGTTCGTCATCAGTTCGCCGTTGGGGTCTAAAATGCGTAGATAAATGGTCTTCATCCCCGTCTCGCAGGTCACGTTCTTAGCCAACGCATAATCGACTTGCAGTTTGGCTATCTGCGACACAATGCGCGTCTTATGGTCGCGTTTATTGAGCGTAATGACCTGGCAAGAAGTGAGTTCGAGCATCGCTGCGCGATTGACTACCTCTTGCAGTTGGGTGTTCTGATTACGAATCGCCGTATTCTCGCGCGTAATGGTGTTATTGAGTTGACGATAACGGTTGTTCTCCTCCGTGAGGCGCGTATTCGTAGTATTGAGCGAATCAATCTGATGCACGTAGTTCACCATCACGGCACGCACGGTAGTCAGTTCCTTTTTCAGTTCGGCGATGCGGCGCGCGGAGGTTGCCTTGGTGATACGCAGTTCCTCCAGCAGGTCCTGTACCCGCTGCTGCTCCTTGGCCAGTTGGTCCTGCAAGGAGTCGTTCTTGATGTCAAGGTTACGGAAACCGTCAAACTGAATAGCGAGGTCCTCATAGTCCTCCTCCAGTTGCTCCTTCTCGAACTCCATCTGCTCCACAATCTCCGCCATCTGGCGGTGCTGGAGGTAATAGACTACGCCCAGCCCGATGAGAGCCACGGCCAAAATAACCACGACGATTATCAAGCCTTTTCGCCTGCCGCCTGTCGCCTGTAGCCTGTCGCCTGTTAATTTTTCTTCGTTCATAATAAGGGTAAAACTTTTTCCAATTGCGTGGAGTGCGAACCCTTGATGAGGATGCGCCGTCCTTGCAACGGATGCGTTTGAAGATATGCAATAAATTGATCTACATTATCAAAAATAGGATACGGAGCCGTCGTAGCCTTGTACTCCTCACCAATCAAGAAAACACTGTCCTGCTTCATCTCCAGCAGCGCGTTCACCACGTTCTGATGCTCCTCGTGACTATAGTCTCCTAACTCGCGCATGGCACCTAATATATAGGTGTAGGGGAGTAGGGGTGTAGGGGAGTAGGGTATCTGGTGTTTGGTGTCCGGTGTCTGGTTGAAGGCATGGATGGCGGCTTGCATGGAGGTAGGATTGGCATTATAAGCATCCACTACGAGTGTGTTATGTTCCGTTTGAACGAGTTGCGAACGGTGGTTCGTAGGTTCGTACGCGCGAATAGCCGCCAAAGCAGTATCTTCCCCTACCCCAAAGAACTTGCCTACCGCCATCGCAGCCGCAATGTTCTCCGCGTTGTAGTCACCCACCAAATGCGTACCCGAGGGCATGGGGACACGCCTGTAGCCTATCGCCTGTCGCCTGTCGTCTGTCGCCTCCTCAAGCATCTGCTTGAGGTAGTCGTTATCCTCATTGATAAAGATGGTGCCGTTATGCGCCACGAGGTAATCGTAGAGTTCGCGTTTGGTGCGTTGCACGCCCTCGAACGAACCAAAACCCTCTAAATGCGCCCGACCCACGTTGGTAATCAGACCGTAATTGGGTTCAGCAATCTCCACCAGTTCGGTAATATCGCCCGGGTGAGAGGCTCCCATTTCAACGATTGCCATCTCGTGCGCGCGCGTTATAGATAATAAGGTGAGGGGCACGCCGAGCGAGTTATTGAGGTTACCCTGCGTGTAATAGAGGTTATACTTGGTTTTGAGCACCGCGGCCGTGAGTTCCTTGGTGGTCGTCTTGCCGTTCGTGCCGGTGATTCCGATAATAGGCAATCCTAACTCGCGCCGCCAAGCACGGGCTAAGTCCTGCAATTCGCGGAGGGCGTTCTCACCCTTAATGACATAAGCCGCACCGTCTTGGATGGCTTGGTCTACAAACTGATTGCCGTCGAAATGCTCACCCTTGAGTGCCACAAAGACACAGCCGCGAGTGACCTTGCGGCTGTCTGTGGTGACGGTGATATATTCTTTATTTCTTATTAGGAAGTTCCAATCCATATCCTTTCTTTTTATCCTCTACTTTGAGTAGCAACGAGAAGATGAAAGCCAACACGCCGAAGGAGGCAAAGACAATCATCGGTACCAGATAGCCGTTCGTGGCCACACGCAGTTTACCAATCAGCAGCGGTACCAAGCACAGACCGAAGTTCTGTACCCAGAAGATAAGGCAGTACGCCGAACCGAGTACTTTCTCGTCAATGATCTTCGGTACGCTGGGCCACATAGATGCCGGTACGAGCGAGAAGCTGACACCCAGTACAAGAATGGTTATCAGTGCCAAGGTTCTGCTGGGATAAAGCGGCAGGATGAAAGCGAACGTGCAATGGCAAGCAATCATGATAATCGCGCCGAGGAGCATCATCGTAGCACCCTTGCCTTTGTAGTCAATAAAAGCACCCAAGAAGGGTGTGAGCACCATCGCCAAGATGGGGAACCACTTGAATAAACCGGCTGCCTCTGCAGCGGTGATACCCGGAATAGTCTCCTCTAAGAAGTTCGTAGCAAAACGCTGGAAGGGGAAGATAGCACTATAATAGAGTACGCAAAGCAAAGCAATAATCCAGAACATCTTCGATTTGAAGATCATTCCTAAGTCGGCAATATGAAACTCATCCTCGGGGTTCTTCTCGGCGGTTGCTTCTCCGATAGCAACGAGTTGCTTATCGAACTTATTATCCATAACGGTGAAGACCGTGAAGTTCAGCAGTCCCACTACAAGCAGGCAGGCCGCAAAGAGCAGCGGTGCCACCACCGATTGGGTACCGTCGGGCAAAGCAAATTTCATAGCGAACATAGGAGCCAACCACATAGCGGCAAAAACACCCAGACGGGCAATGGACATCTCAATTCCCATCGCCATCGCCATCTCTTTGCCTTTAAACCACTTGGCTAAGATCTTACTAACCGTCGTTCCCGCCATCTCGCAGCCGCAGCCGAAGATCATGAAACCGAACATAGCCATCTTAGCCGAACCGGGCATAACGGTCCACCAACTATTGAGCCACTCTATTTCGTTGGCTCCAAACCAATCGGAGATACCGACATACTTGATAGCGGCACCCAGCACCATCATCGATGCCGAGAGCAGTCCGGTAAAGCGGACGCCCATCTTATCAAGAATAATACCGGCAATAATGAGGAAACCGAACACATTGAGCAGATACTCACCGGCAGCATAGGTGCCGAAAACGCCTTGGTCCCAACCGCGCGTTTCATTGAGCAACGATGCCAAAGGCGATAACATGTCCACGAACATGTAGGCAAAGAACATCATCGATGCCACCAAGATGAGGACTATCCAACGCGCTGCGGCACTATCGCGCAGCGTCTTTTGTAATTGTTCTACCATAGGTCTTTTTCTTTTTTAGCCACTCCTGTTTACGTTTCTCGTACTCTTCGTAGTGGCGTTCCAAATAACCGTCTTCCATTTAGGTCTTTAAGTGTAAAGTGTATAGTGTAAAGTGTAAAGTGGGAAGTGGGCAACTTTAAACTATTTATTATTTAATTCCTAATTCTTTCTTGATGGAGGGCATAGCGTCAATAGCATCTGTGGCTACATAAACCATAGCGGCACTGTCGAAGATATAGGTATAACCCTCTTTCTCGCCAACGGCCTTGATAGCTTTAGCCATGCGCTCATGAACGGGAGCGAGCAGGTCTTGTTGTTGCTTTTGGATGTCCTGTTCTGCCGTTTGGTAGAAGAGTTGGATACGTTGTTGCATCTCTTGCAGTTCTTGCTCGCGAATCTGACGAATAGCGTCGGTCATGGTCGAAGCTTGCGCCTGATAGTCTTGCGCTTTCTTTTGGAACTCCTCCTGCATCATGGTCAGTTGGTTCTCGTACTGCGATTGGATGGTATCCATTTTCAGTTTCACTTTGGCCACTTCGGGCATTTGAGCAAATAACTCACCTGTGTTCACGTGACCTAACTTTTGTGCCATTACCAGCACGGGCATTGCTAAAGCAATGAGAATAATGATTTTTTTCATAACTGTTAATATTTTAGTTTTTATTTCGCTCCTAATTTATGTAACACTTGATCGGATATATCCATCTTGGAACTGAGGTAGATGAGTGCCGGATCGGACGAACGGTCCTTGACGATATTGATCTTCTGCTCCGAAGCTATATCCTGTATAGCCGCAAAGATGTCATCCTGAATCGGCTTGATGAGTGCCTCTCTTTTCTTATCCAGTTCGCCTTGCGGACCGAAATACTTATGCTTGAGTTCCAGTGCCTCGTTCTCTTTATCCAATATCTCCTGTTCACGCTTTTGCTGCATAGCATCGGAAAGGAAGATCTGTTCCGTTTGATAATTAGCCTCCAGCACCTTGGCCTCCTGCTCCACGGCGTCAATCTCTTTTTGCCAACGGCGCGTAATCAGACTCAGTTGTTCGTTCGCCGATTCATAGGCGGGCAAGTTCTTAAGGATATAAGCTACATCCACATAAGCAACCGATGTACTCTCTTTTGCAAAGACCGTGCCAACAGTTAAAAGAAGGCAACAGGCGACAGGCAACAGGCGATAGGTAATAATCTTAAAACTCTTTTTCATAATATACTAATTTCACTATAATTCTTGTCCTAAAACGAAGTGGAACTGACTCTTACCATACTGGTCAGAACCGTTAATCTTATCAAAGCCCCAGCCCCAGTCGATACCAAGCAGACCGAACATAGGCAGGAACACACGCACACCCACACCCGCCGAGCGTTTGAGGTTGAAGGGGTTATAATCCTTTATATCACTAAAGCAGTTACCCGCCTCCATAAAGCCCAGCACCCAAATAGTGGCACTCTGCTCCAAGGTAACAGGGTACCTCAGCTCCAAGGTGAACTTATTGTATAAGTAACCCATGTTACGTCCCGTCTTGGGGTCATAAGGCGTGAGTGAACCGGAAGTATAACCACGCATGGCTATATACTCCGTAGAGTAAGACGAATAGGACGACATGCCGTCACCACCCATGTAGAAGGTCTCGAACGGAGACTTAGCATCCTCGTTGTAATGGCCTAAATAGCCAAAATCGGCACGCGTCATGAGCACTAACTTGGAATCGCGGGTGAGCGGTGTGAACACTTTCCCCGAGAACCTCCACTTATGGTACTCAATGAGATGGTACTTATCCGACTGATCCATCACCGAATAGTCTTTCTTATTGATGAGCGAATACGGAGGCGTAATCTTCAGTCCCAAAACGAACTGCGAACCGCGACGCGTATAAATAGGGTTATCAATGGACGAACGGGACAGTTGCAAGTTTAACGCGAAGTTATGACTTGTACCGTCGGAGATAAGCAAGTAGGGCCAATCCTTCATCATATACATCTGATAACTCAACTCTCCGTAGAACTGGAAATAATCATCCGGCCAACGCAGACGCTTACCGTAACCGATGCTCACACCGAAGGTGCGCAAGTACTTATCGGGGTCGGCTTCGGACTCCTGCAACTGCTGGTAGTAATCCGAGTTTCCAGAATATTGATAATAATAGGAATAGGTATTATACAGATTCTGGTAAGACTGGTAGTAACGATTCGAGTAACCCGTTTGCGAAGCAAAGAAGATATTCGTAGAAAGAGAGTTCGGTCGCTTGCCGCCAAGCCACGGTTCGAGGAAGGACATGCTCACCGACGTGTAGTAGATACCATTCGTTCGGGCTTGGATAGAGAAAGTCTGACCCTCACCCTGCGGCACAATACGATAAGCCTTCTTATTAAATAGGTTCTGCATGGCGAAGTTCGTGAACTTGAGTCCCAAGGTTCCCGTCAAACCCGTAGCACCCCAACCCAGCGAGAATTCCACTTGGTCGGACGACTTGGTTTCCAATTGATAGGTGATATCCACCGTTCCGTCCTCGGGATTAGGCTGAATATCGGGCACCAGTTTCTCAGGATCGAAGTGCCCCATCTGCGCTAACTCACGTAGCGTGCGCATGATGTCCGACTGCGAATAGAGTTGCCCCGGTTTGGTATATAACTCACGCCGAACCACATGTTCGTACACGCGCGTGTTTCCTACGATATTAACGGCATTGATAGTAGCCGGTTTGCCCTCGTACATGCGCATCTCAAAGTCAATGGAGTCATTCTCCACCTTCACCTCCACGGGGTCGATATTAAAGAACAGATACCCCTGATCGGTGTACATCTTAGAGATAGCATCATCGTCCTCGGCGAGTCGTTTATTGAGTTGCTTGAGGTTATAGACATCGCCCCGTTTGACACCCAAGGTAGCATTCAATATCTCGTACGGATAGACCGTATTTCCCACCCATTTAACATCGCGGATATAGTATTTCTCGCCCTCGTTGATATGTAGATACACATCCACTCGCGTCGAGTCATCGGGGTTGGTTACCACACTATCCGCCTCAATATAAGCGTCGCGATAACCGATCTCATTATACTTCTCAATGACGGCCTGTTTATCCTTCTCGAACTCTGCCTCCACAAATTTCTTGGTGCGGAACATATTAACGATATTATCATCATTGGTCTTCTTCATGGCCTTGTTGATATCCACATCCGCCAAGGCCTCGTTACCGGAGATATACAGTTTACCTACTTTCGTCTTCGTGCGCTTATCCACCGCCACTCTTACTTTCACATAACCATCGTGATCGGGGTCGGGTTTAGAATAGATATACACTTGCGTGTTATGGAAGCCCTTCTCCTCAAAATGCTTCTTGATCACCGTCTTGGTCTTATCCTGCAAGTTGGGCGTGAACTGACCACCTTTTTGCAAACCAATCTTCGGTTCCAAGTCCTCCTTGTCGCTCTTCTTCACACCGTCAATAACGACCGAGGATATACGCGGACGCTGCTCCAAGGCAATCTCGAGCCAAATCTTAGAACCCTCTATCCGTTTGGCTAAAATCTTAACATCGGCAAAGAGTCCTTGCTTCCAGAAACGGCGGAGTGCTTTGGTGATTTGCGGACCCGGCACTTCAATTTTATCGCCGACCGCCAGACCGGAGAAACCTATGAGCACAAAATCCTCGTAGTTATTTGCACCCGTAACGGTGATGCCGGCTATCTCATATACCCTGCCCGCCGACACCGAATACTCAATATCCGGTACCGATTCGGAGGTTATCGAATCCGTCTGAGCCATGATCGGTGTCACCGATAACAGCAGACCTAATACTATGTTAATGAACTTGTTCACTGGTTTTTCCAAATCTACGTTCCCTATGTTGATAATCCACTATTGCATGATAGAACTCCTCCACCGTAAAGTCCGGCCACAACAGATCGGTAAAATACAACTCCGAATAAGCCAACTGCCAAAGCAGGAAATTGCTTATTCTTAGTTCCCCACTCGTCCGAATCAGCAGATCCGGATCGGGCATGCCGGCGGTTGTTAGATATCGCTCCACGGTCGCCTCGGAGATCTGTTCGGGATGGAGGTTCCCCGCCTTGACATCCGCTGCCGCGCATTGCATGGCATGCATGAGTTCCCAACGCGCTGAGTAGGACAGAGCAATAACCATTTTCAGACCCGTGTTCTCGCTTGTTTGACGGATACACTCCAAGAATTTGGCTTTCGCCTCCGCGGGAAGGCGGTCGGTGTCGCCAATGGTGAGCAAGCGCACGTTGTTCTTCATGAGCGTGGGCGTCTCCTTGGCAATCGTGTCCACGAGCAGGTTCATAAGGGCATCCACCTCCTCCTTGGGACGATTCCAGTTCTCCGTGGAGAAAGTATAAAGGGTCAAGTACTCCAACCCCAGTTCGGCAGCGGCTTCGGTGATATTATGCACCACTTCAACCCCCTGCTTATGCCCGAACATGCGCATCAAACCATGGGCTTTTGCCCAACGGCCATTCCCATCCATGATGATGGCGACATGCCTTGGAATGCGGGTAGAATCTATTTGTTCTTTATAGGCCATATCTCTTGTCTTCTTTTTCACACAACCTACATACTTTGCGCCTTTGAGCAAACGCAAAAACTATGCCAAGCGTGAGTTGGGATGTTACATCCATGTTCATTATATTCGATTTATTCAAATTATAGGTATTTCCCAAGGGATTCATCGGATTACCTTTTTCGTCTTCCATCCACACATTCTCCAAATCGTCCGAGCAGCAGATGTTATGCTGCCACGCCAAGTGCAAAGCTCCCCATTTGACAAACTGCCACTTAAACCCTATACCCAGTGGGATATACGCCACCGCCTTACTAAAATCCCCTTTCGGACCGGGGATAATTCCGCAGCCGACCCCAAAAAAGATGTAGGGTGTATACGGTTTTGCGCGCCCATCTAACTCAGGCATACCAAAACGCAAAAAATTACACTCTGCCGTAGCATCTATATTCACCAGCTTGGATTGCCATCTACTATCCGCCGTCAGTCCGTTTTTCAATCGGTAGTCTGCTAACGCCTTGTTGTTGGGTTCGCGATAGTCTTGATAGGGACCCTCAATCACTTGGTACATCCCATTCACCTTGACCGACCAACGGTTCGTTATCTTATACCGAAAGTGTCCTCCGGCTGTCCACTGCACGTTCTGAAAGATATGCGGTGCAGCTTCGCCCACGTAGTATCCACAGCCCCCCTGCAAACCAATCTCGCACAAGTACGGACGATCCTCGGCCAAGGCGGTGAGACCCAACGGCAATAAACCGATTACTATGACAAGGATTCTATTTTTCACTAATCAACAAGCGGAAAGCATCCGCCACTTTTTTAACCGGTACTACTTGTATCTTCGTCTTATCCAAGGCTACTTTCTGTCCGGCAGGAACGAGGATCCGCTCAAAGCCCAATTTCTCCGCCTCACGGATACGTTGTTCCAACCGATTGACGGGACGTATCTCGCCCGCCAGTCCCACTTCGCCGCAAAGACACGTCTTCGCGTCCAAGGGGATATCCATATTAGAACTGAGCACTGCCGCCAAGACCGCCAAATCAATGGCAGGGTCATTGACGCGCAAGCCACCTGCTATGTTGAGGAACACGTCCTTCAAAAGCAGTTTAAATCCCACCCGTTTTTCCAGTACCGCAAGCAGCATATTCAGTCGCCGTGCATCAAATCCGGTACTGCTGCGTTGGGGGGTACCGTACGCCGCACTGCTCACTAACGCTTGCACCTCGATAAGGAAGGGACGCACGCCCTCAACGGCCGCAGCAATAGCAATGCCGCTTAGTCCCTCGCGAGAAGTGGAAAGCAGCAGTTCCGATGGATTGGTCACTTCGCGCAAGCCGTCGTGCTGCATCTCGAAGATACCCAACTCGGAAGTAGAACCAAAGCGGTTCTTTTGCGCCCGCAGGATGCGGTACATATAATGTTGATCCCCCTCAAACTGCAAGACCGTGTCCACGATATGCTCCAGCACTTTGGGGCCTGCTAACGAACCCTCCTTGTTGATATGTCCAATGAGGATAAAGGGGATGTTTCTTTCTTTTGCAAATTGCAGTATCCGCGCCGCGCACTCCTTGACTTGCGTGAGACTGCCGATAGTAGCCTCTGCCGCGTCGGTACCGATGGTCTGAATGGAGTCGATGACCACCACTTCGGGTTCGACCTCGCTCACGGTATCGAAAATACGCTCTAAGTTCGTTTCGCTGATGATATATAAGTTCTCGGGATTACCGGCCAAACGCTCTGCGCGAAGGCGTATTTGGCGATTACTCTCCTCGCCGCTGGCATAGAGGGTTTTGGTTTGACCGAGTTGCATGAGCACCTGTAAGGCGAGGGTCGATTTGCCGATGCCGGGTTCACCGCCGAGCAGCACGAGCGAACCGGGAACCAGTCCACCGCCTAACACGCGATTGAACTCGCCGTTGTGCATATCCATCCGCATGTCCTCCGTAGCTTTCACCTCCTGCAAACGAGTAGGTTTGCTCACTTTCAACTTTAAACTTTCAACTTTCAACTTAGAGGAAGTAAAAACTTCCTCCTCGATAGTCCCCCACTCTCCGCACACAGGACAGCGTCCTAACATCTGCGGAACTTTTGCCCCGCATGCCGAACAAACATATTGAATAGCCGACTTACTCATAATTCACAATTCATCATTCCATCATTCATCAATCCATCATTCAAAATTCAAACGTCTCCCTTTCTTTGGCTAAAACGGTATTTGGGAACACCTCTTGCGCCTCTTTGAGGAATTGTTCGTGGTCATCCACGCGCGCCGAGAAGTGACCGATAATCAGTTTCTTCGCTCCCGCCGCTTGGGCAACCATCGCCGCTTGACGCGCCGTGGAGTGCATGGTGGGTTGGCAGCGAGCGATATGCTCCTCCGTGTAGGTTGCCTCATGGTAAAGGACATCTACCCCCTCTATCATTGTGGCCGTCTTTTTCGAATAACGCGTGTCCGAGCAGTACGCGTAGCGGCGTTGAGAGTTAACAAAGAACTCACCCATCAGTCCACGTTCACGATGATGCTCGGTGAAAAGGAAACCACACGAAGGCACACTATGGTTGAGCGGAATAGTCTCCACGGTCAAGGTACGGTCCTCAAAGATAACCGCCTGCTTGCGAGGGTCAATAGCATGGAAGACAACTTCGTAACTCATCCCTTTGCAGTAATAATCAAGCCATGGTTTCATCAGTTTCTCCAAGTCCGCGTGAGCATAGATATGCAGCGGTTGGGTGCGGTGCAGCATGCCCAAGGTGGAGATGAGTCCAATCAAGCCAAAGCAGTGGTCGCCGTGCAAGTGCGAAATAAAGACGCTGTACAGACGCGAGGTATGTACCCCCATCTGACGGAGCGTTATCTGTACGCCCTCGCCGCAATCGACAAGGAACGACTTATCGCATAACGTCACAATCTGCCCCGAAGGCGAGTTTTGGTAGGTTGGCAACGCACTACCCGACCCTAATATGACTACATTTCCTTTATTCACTTTAAACTTTAAACTGCTTGACCGCGTCAAGCACTTTATCTCCGAGTTGCGATTTACGCTTGATATGCTCTAGTACCGCTTTAACAAACGCATTATTCTCAAACTTACCACGCACGTTCTCAAAGTCTTGCTGTTGCTGCGAGGCATCGCCGTCCACTCCAAAACCGGTTTGGCTATTGAGGTCAAACTCCTTGCGAGCATCGTTATAGACCATATGATCCAAATCCACCACCGCTTTCTTCCACTCTTGCACCATGGTCAGCACTTGTTCCTTGCTCACCTTATCCACGGCGCAGCCCCATATCTTTTCCAGTTTATCCGCAGCCCACGTCCATTCGTAGCGGTAGTAGTTGGCATGCATCTCATCCAATCGCTCGGCGATGGTCTGATACGTCATGCCGCCTTTCTCTATATCGTCGAGCAGACGAACCACCTCGCTGCGCGGGGCAATCAAACCTGCCAAATCGACCCATTCGCCCGAACCCACCGGTGCATCCGGCACTAAGGCGCGACGCAGTTCATCCAACGTCTTGGGCGCGGCGTTCTCGATGCGAGTGATGAGCGAGTTACCCAAGAACTTGGTGATTCCGATTGTATATAATTCGATTCCGTGGCGCAGCGACGAATTGCGAATCTTGCAGTTCTTATACCCATAAATCTCGGTATTAGCACCGGCCAAATCGCGTATATGCTCCAGCACCTCGCGTCCGCCCCACATCTTTTGCACGGTATAAGGCGAGAGGAGGTTAAAATTGATATGATCCAACTGGTCGGGGTCCTTGCGGTTATCGCGCTTGGGCCATTTCTGGGCATCACGGATAGTGCCCACCGTTCTCAGGTTCGCTCCCGGCACGAGGTAACTCTCGGAGTTATTCTCGATGAGATAGGAGAAGGGCAATTCCGAGGTATCGGCATGATTCGTGTGCCGCCCCATCACGAGGCTGAAAGCCCCTATCTTACTGGGCCATAACAGGTACGAGTCGGACGTGGTCTTGGCTCCCCTTTCGGCTACGCCTTGGTGAATGGGGCCCAGCTTATACATATGGTTGGACTGGTTACTTCCCGAACCGGCATTGAGGAAAGAGAACATGCCGGCGATGAGCAGCGTCGATTTATGGTGGGTCACGGTGTAGGGTCCGGCAAAGATAGCCGCCGCCTCGCCGTGCATGCCTTGGCAATTGCTGAAGAACAGCGATTCGCCCGCCGAATAGTGCTTATCAAACACGCATCCTTGTCCCACAAAGCACTTGTCCACAATCGTGGAATCCAGTATCTCCACGCCCGAACAGATGATAAAGTCCACGCACTTAACGCCCGAACCAAGTTTAACCGGCGCAAAGCGGTTGGAGTTGATTGTACCGTTCTTGAGGCGCGAGGTACCGCGCAACATGGCATAGTCGCCAATCCGTACATTCTTAATAGAGCCGCAATTGAGGATGGTCACATTCTCGCCGATAAAACCCATATCCGAAGCTTGCGCGTCGGCATAGGCGTCAATCATGCGCTCCAACTGAGCCACCATCTGAGGACGGTGACGATAGAAAGTCAGGATATACGCTAATGAAGCGGACAGACGGTCAAAGATAGGAATCTCACGACCGCCGCCCTCGTTCATCACCGCCACGCGAACGCCGTTACCAAAACGGCTCACCCCATCCACCAGCACCGCGTTCACGTTCTCAATACACGTGTTCGCTCCGATGCGGTAGTTGGCTATGTAGTTATGGATATTGTACAGGTGGCAGTTATCCCCCACCTCACAATTATGAATCATCGCGTGGGTGATTCCCGAATGCACTTTAACCCCTCCGGGCAGTTCAAACTCGCGTTCGAACACACCGAGGCACACACGCCCCGAGAAATGGGCATCCCGTACATAGAGGGCATTAAAACCCTCCTTGACTTGAATCTCTGTCCAATCCTCAGCCGTGCAGTTCTGCGCCTGCAACTGCTCTATCTCTTTTGATGTTAAATTTCTCATCCTTTCATCCCATTAAACACGCGCCTAAACACGGCCTTCGTATACTCGGGGAAATCCCCATTCATCAGCCAACCGAAGTAACCGCTGTCGCGGCGGAAGACATCGGCCACACGCATGCCCTTGTATTTACCGAAATTGAAGACCTCCTTATGTTCGCTGTCATAGATAACGCGCCCCGCAAAGTCCGCACAAGGGTTCGGTCCTTGCGTGTACTCGCTGAGTTCGGCCACGGTGGTGGGGATGTCATAGCGTTCCAATTCGGCCATAAGCACCTCGTAGGTCGCCATCGTATCCGCATTAGCGGAGTGCGCCTCGTTGAGGTCCTTCCCGCAGAAGAACTTATACGCCGCCGTGAGGTTGCGCGGTTCGTTCTTTTGGAAGATAGTGAAGGCATCTATCATCTTTTTGGCCTTCAAATCCACTTCCACACCGGCACGCAGGAACTCCTCCGCCAGCAAGGGAATATCAAAGTGGTTGGAGTTATACCCCGCCATATCGCTGTCCTCAATGGCTTTGGCAATCTCGGGTGCTACTTGCTTAAACGTAGGACAAGCCGCCACATCCGCGTCCGTGATGCCATGAACGGCAGTCGCCTCCGCGGGAATAGGCATCGTAACCTCCTGCCCCAGCATCATCTGGACAGGACGGATACGGTACGTCTTACTCTCACTCGAACCGTTGGGGAAGAGTTTATAGTAACTAAGCTCTACGATGCGGTCGGAACCTATGTTCACACCCGTGGTCTCCAAATCAAAGAACACGAGCGGTCTTTCTAATTGCAGTTTCATTAGTCGTTGAGCAACATCGGCATGAGAAGCATCAGTAAGTCTTGGTTGGGCTCATTCTCCATGGGCAGGATCAGTCCGGCACGAGCGGGATCAGCCAATTCAAGCAGCACTTCATTGGAGGCAATCGAAGCCAGAATCTCAATGAGGAACGGAGCCTTAAAACCAATAGCCATCGGCATGCCCTCGTACGAGCAAGCGATCGTCTCCTCGGCAGAGGTCGAGAAGTCGATGTCCTGTGCGGAAATCTTAATTTGATTCTCGCTGAGTGCCAGTTTGAGCAGCGAGGTGCCCGTGTTAGCAAACACGGCTACGCGCTTACATGCGTTCACAATCGTTTGACGATCGACAACGACTTTATTTTGGTTGTTTTGCGGAATAACGGCATTGTAGTTGGGGAAGCGACCCTCGATCTGACGGCAAACAATCACCGTTTGACCAAACTCAAAGCGAGCGTTCTTAACGCCGAAGGTGACCTTCACTTCCTCCTCGTCCTTACCCAACACGTTACGCAGAATGGTAGCGGGTTTCTTGGGCAGAATGAAACTAACCTCTGCACCGGCTTGAACGGAATCGTTGACATAGCGAACGAGACGGTGAGCATCGGTGGCAACCATGGTCAGTTTGTTACCCGTCAAGTCGAAGAATATACCATTCATCACCGGACGCAGTTCGTCATCGGCGGTGCAGAAGATGGTCTTGTTAATAGCATCTAACAGCGTGGGAGCCGGAACAGCGAACTGACCGTTTACCTCGTTCTCAATCGGCATTTCGGGATACTCGTTACCATTAGCACCCACAAACGAATAGGTACCGTTGGACGAGGTGATATTCAGACCGAAATTGTTGTCATCAATCGAGAAAGTGAGGGGTTGCTCACTGAACTCCTTGAGGGTCTCGAGTAAGAGTTTAGCTTGGAAAGCCACCTTACCGGCACCTTCGGCATTCTCTACCTCTACCACAGTGCGAATGGTGGTCTCACCATCGGAAGCGGTAAGGGTCAGTTGATTACCGTTGAGGTCAAATAACACATCCTCCAAGATTTGAAGGGAATTCTTAGGAGCGATTACGCGTCCTACGGCTTGCAGCTGTTGAAAAAGTTTGCTGCTGGATACATTGAATTTCATAAGTTTGTGATTTAATATATTTTGTTTTTACAATTGACTACTAATAAAAATATACATTTCGGGCGCAAAGTTACAAAAAATCTTTCAAATACACAAATTTTTTTGCAAATTTCAAAGAAAAACCGTATCTTTGCACCCTCAAATGAGAAAAAATTAACATTTGCGCAATGAAAATCGGTGTTTTTGATAGTGGATTTGGAGGTTTAACCATCCTACAAAGCATCCGTAAGGTGCTGCCCGAATATGACTATCTCTATTTAGGAGACAGTGCCCGTGCGCCCTACGGTACGCGCTCGTTCGAGGTCATTTATGAATACACCTTGCAGGCCGTTCGTTACCTCGAGGCGCAGGGTTGCAGGCTAATCATTATTGCGTGCAACACAGCCTCCGCCAAAGCGTTAAGAACTATTCAGCAACGCGACATCGACCCCGCTAAACTGCGCGTTTTGGGTGTCATCCGCCCCACCGTCGAAGCGGTAACTTTTTTAAACTTTAAACTTTCAACTTTAAACTCTAGACACATCGGTGTCCTCGCCACTCCCGGCACGGTGAGCAGTGGCAGTTACTTGATTGAGTTGCAGAAGTTGGATCCGAACATCAGTGTCGTTCAGCAGGCCTGTCCGATGTGGGTACCGCTCATTGAGGGCAATGAGATCAACTCGCCCGCGATGGACTTTTTCATTAAGAAGTATGTGGATCTGTTGCTTGTCAAGGATCCCGAGATTGACACCATCATCCTCGGCTGCACCCACTATCCCTTGATAAAGGACAAAATAGAGGCGTATTTACAAACCTTACCCCCCTACTCCTCTACTCCCAATCCATCATTCCATCATTCAGCGCAGCGGTTCAATCCATCATTCACCCGGCCCCAAATTATCGCCCAAGGGGAAATTGTCGCCGGCAGCCTCAAAGACTATCTAACGCGTCACCCGGAGATAGAGAAAGAACTGAGCCGTGGCGGTCAATGCGACTACCTCACGACGGATAATTCCGATAAGTTTGAGGCTTCTGCCTCATTATTCCTTTCCGAACCCATCCACGCCAACCAAATCGAACTGTAAATCCCTCATCAAGGTTTATCTTCCGGCGGGGCTTCGTAGGTGCTATGATGCTACGGGGGTGCTACGGGTACAGAGACGGCAGAGTTAGTGCAGGCAGAGAGGCGGACAAATCTAGTTTTTATTTAGTTCTTCATCTAATAAACGAGTAAGTTTTATCGCACCGAACTCGTTCAAATGGTCGGCATCCCAAAAATCGGGTTCGCCAAAATCGGGATGCTTTAACCAATTTAGATAAATAGTATTGGAATGCTCGTTGGCAAGAGTAGTACAACATTCTATCATTTGATCAAGTTGTTCCTGATCTAATAGTTCATAGTAAGAACGATACGTGGGGGTTGTGAGTAATACGACTCTAATATTTTTCGCCTCACAGGTTTGAATAATATCCTTGATATAGGTGATGTTCTTGTTTATATCCTCTTGCTTATAATCATTATACGTGTGCCGTTTCATAGCGACAGGACCCGTACTTTCCCAATCTTCAGCACGTGTTTCAAGAAAATATTTCGTTCCTCTTCCTAACGAGTCGCAACTTCTATGATTCCTTTCATAAAACAAGGTATTTATCGTTCTTTTCGGAGCACAAGTATAACATTCAAGAGCAAAACGAGGCCGATATTTAAAATAGGGGCAGTTATAATAAATAGTATAGTTTTTAACTCGCCAACTTTCTTGACCATTTTCCAACCCTTTATGACGAATAGTAAAGTAACTTATCGGCAAAATAACATATTCCAGGGAATCCATTTGAGGAACAAACTTCTCAAAAATAAATTTATCAAACAATAAGGATTGACTGACATGAGCCGCATTAAAAGCCGTTTGGGAGAATGCCGCCGGCTGAATACAGGAATAGCCATGGGATGAACCGAGCGATAGTATTTTTACTTGTTTTGCATGATCCGTCAACCACTGATTTTTATAAGCATAATCATTGGGAACAGATCGAAGTGCCACTTCCTTTACTGTCAAATACACACTGAAAGGCAGTACAAATAAAAATACTATTTTGGTTATGAATCTTTTCATCAGAATTGGAAATAAATAAATGTCTGTCCACCCGTAGAGTATCGCCAAATTAATAAGAAGAAGCCATAGTAAATAACCATTCTTAACCAACCATACTTGATAAAACTGATATCGAAAGCATTATTTTTTGTTCGATTAAGCCACTCTATAGCCATCATCAAGAGTATTGCACAATTGAAAGGGAATAGACCTTCTTGTGTGAAGAAACGATAAATACAGTGAAGTGTTTCAATTTGCCATAGTCCACCCATATATGCCCACGCATCAGCAATGCTTGGGGCACGGAAGATTATCCAACCCAAAGTAACCAACGCGAACGTAAGCAACACCTGCGGCAACTGCTTCCACGTGGCAACACCCGAATAAGCCTTGGTACGACCTAAAAGGATAAGCGGAACAAAAAGCAACGCGTGATACAAACCCCACGTGACATAAGTCCAGTTAGCACCGTGCCAAAGACCACTCAAAAGGAAGATAACAAACGTATTGCGAATCGTTCTCCATCGCCCTTCTCGACTACCGCCCAACGGGATATACACATAATCCACAAACCATGTGTTGAGCGAGATATGCCAGCGTTTCCAGAACTCTGCCACATTGCGAGAGAAATAGGGCGTTAGGAAGTTATCACGCAAACGGATACCAAATAACTTGGCCGAACCAATCGCGATATCCGAATAGCCCGAGAAGTCACCGTATATCTGGAAAGCAAAGAGGATGGCCGCCAAAGCAAGGGTACTGCCACTCTCGTTCGTGTAGTTGTTCCACACTTGATCTACGTAGGTGGCACAGTTATCCGCTACCACTATCTTCTTGAATAATCCCCACAGGATACGACGCATGCCATCAACCGCCTCTTGATAGTCAAAGGTGCGTTGACGCCCGAACTGCGGCAGCAGGTTTATGGCTCGTTCTATAGGACCCGCTACCAATTGCGGGAAGAAGGACACGTAAGCAAAGAAAGCCACTACATCGCGCGTGGGAGCAATGCGCTTGCGGTAGACGTCTATTGAATAGGACAGGGCTTGGAAAGTGTAGAAACTAATGCCCACCGGGAGAATGACTTGTAGGACGAGGGTGTTGGTAATACCGAATAAGTCGCAAAAACTACCCACAAAGAAGTTGAAGTACTTGAAGACACCGAGTATCAGCAAGTTAACCACGATATTGAGTGTGAGCCAGCGTTTGGGTTTGGGCGATTGGTTTATCAGCAGTCCGCTGCCCCACGAGCAGAAGGAGGTAAAAGCGATAAGAATGAGGAATCGCCAATCCCACCAGCCATAGAAGACGTAACTGGCGAGGACGACAAAGAGGTTTTGCCATCTAAGGTGCTTGTTGAGCAGCCAGTAGATGGCAAAGACAATGGGTAGAAAAACAGCAAACTCAATTGAGTTAAAAAGCATATCTTTATTCCTCTATTCCTAAACTCTTGCGGATGGCGGGGATGCGGGCTTCGGCAGTAGCCACCGCAGCCGCGTAGTCCTTCACCGACTTCATCTGAGCCGGGATTTCAAAGTAGAACTTAATCTTAGGCTCCGTACCCGAAGGACGAACACTCACCTTCAATCCTCCCTCGGTGAAGTATTGCAGCACATTCGATTTGGCCTCCAATGCCATATGAATATCCTTCTCTACCCACTGACCGTTCACGAGTTCGCGCTCCTTACTCAACTGGAAGTCCTTCGTCTTAATCACTTTCTCGCCGGCAATCTCCGTTACAGGGTTCTCGCGGTAGTTAATCATCATCTGTTTGATCTCTTCCGCTCCCGCTTTACCCGGACGAACGATATTGATTGTAGCCTCACGTTGGAAACCATATTCCATGTAGATATTCATCAGATACTCATACAGCGACAGACCTTGGTCCTTGGCATAAGCGGCAATCTCGCAGATAAGGCAGATAGCCGAAGGCGAACACTTATCGCGCACAGCATCAAACGCCATGAAACCAAAGCTCTCTTCACCACCACCTATATATTTACGCGTGCCCTCCCACATGCGAACGCGGTTGGCAATCCACTTGAAGCCCGTATATTCGTCGGTCAGTTCAACACCCTGCTTATCGGCAATCTTACGAATGAGTTCACTCGTCACGATGGTCTTCACCAGATACATGTCGGGCGTGAGTTTATTCAAGCGTTTCATATTATTGATGATGTAATAGCAGAACATCATGCAGGTCTGGTTACCGTTGATAATCACCCACTCGCCCTTATCGTTGCGGCAAACGATGGCCAAACGGTCCGCATCGGGGTCGGACGCAATAACGAGATCGGCGTTCAGTTTGGTACCGAGGTTCATACCCATCGTCATGGCCTCTGCGTTCTCAGGATTAGGACTGACTACCGTCGGGAAATTGCCGTCAATCACCATCTGCTCGGGAACGACATGGATATTCTGGAACCCCCAACTACGCAGACACATAGGGATTATCTGACGACCCGTGCCGTGAAGAGGCGTATAAACGATATTGAGGTCTTTTTGGTTGAGGATAGACTGCTGGTCAATCATCACGGACTTAACCGCCATCATATAATCGTAGTCAATCTCACCACCGATGAGAGAGATCAGTTCCTTATTGCCCGTCCATTGAACGTCCTCCATCTTGACTTTATTGACTTCGTCAATGATGCCTTGGTCATGGGGTTGCAGCACTTGCGAACCATCCTCCCAATAAGCCTTATAACCGTTGTACTCCTTGGGGTTATGCGAAGCCGTTACGTTCACACCGCCTTGGCAGTGCAGATGACGGATAGCAAAACTGACCTCGGGCGTAGGACGGAGCGATTCAAACAGATACACTTGAATGCCGTTGGCAGAGAACACATCCGCTACCGTTTCGGCAAACAGGCGACCGTTATTACGGCAGTCGTGGCAAACCACGACGCTGGGGCGTTTGCCCTTTTCGAGGGTTGCAAAACCGCCGTTCTTGGCCACGAGATTGATGTAGTTGGCGTAGCCTTGGGTAGCTTGGGCCACGATGTACTTGTTCATGCGGTTGCAACCGGGTCCCATTAGACCGCGCAGACCGCCCGTACCGAATTCGAGGGTGCGATAGAAGCTGTCAATGAGGAGCGATTTGTCCTCGGCTTGCATCATGTTACGTACTTGTTGTTTGGTTTCTTCATCATAATTGCCGTCGAGCCACTCTTGGGCGCGAGCCAGCACTTGCTTTAGTTCGTTTTCCATATTATTCGTATTTTTGAAATAAAAAGTCATTATAGGGATAGCGTTGTATATGAATAGCCTTGATGCGGTCGTACATCAGTGCTTTGAGGGCATCGATATTCTCCTTGTTCTTGGCGGAAATAAAAATACAATCCTTATCCAGTTTACCCATCCACGTCTTCTTGAGGTCATTGAGCGATAAGTTCTCCCGCAGCACGGGCGTGAGGTCATCCTCGTCCTTCTTGATATAGGTAAAGGCATCCGTCTTATTAAAGACCACAATGGTGGGAAGATCGCCTACGCCTAACTCGGCTACTGTTTGCTGCACCACCTTATATTGCTCCTCAAAATTAGGATGGGATATATCCACTACATGAATCAGCAAATCCGCTTCACGTACCTCATCAAGCGTGGACTTGAACGATTCCACAAGGTTATGGGGCAGTTTGCGAATGAACCCAACCGTGTCGGAAAGCAGAAAAGGCAGGTTCTCAATAGTCACCTTTCTGACCGTAGTGTCGAGCGTAGCAAAGAGTTTATTCTCGGCAAAGACGTTCGACTTGGAGATAAGGTTCATGAGCGTCGATTTACCCACATTGGTATATCCCACAAGGGCTACACGCACCATCTTCCCACGGTTTTGCCGTTGGGTGGTCATCTGCTTATCTATCTTCTTGAGGTCCTCGCGAAGCAAAGCTATGCGATTACCGATGATTCGTTTATCCGCCTCTATCTGCGTTTCACCCGTACCGCGGTTGGTTCCGCCGCCGCGCTGACGGTCCAAGTGCGACCACATACGCGTCAAGCGCGGGAGCATATACTGAAGGTGCGCCATCTCCACCTGCGTCTTGGCATAGGACGTCTGGGCACGCTGTAGGAAGATCTCCAAAATGAGGATTGTGCGATCCATGACACGAACTTCTCGCCGATCCTTTGGATTATCGCGCCAATTGAGGTCTCGCTCTATATTACGTATCTGACGAGGCGAGAGTTCGTCATCAAAGATGACTACGTCTATGGGGCTGAGAGGCTGAGAGGCTGAGAGGCCGAGAGGCGACTGGTTACAAGCGATAGGCGACTGGTGGTCAATGATGTATTGACGAATCTCTTGCAGTTTGCCCGTACCCACATAGGTATTGGTGTCGGGTTGGAGCACGCGCTGCTTGAAACGCTTGACGGGCACGATATGATTCGTATCCGCCAAGAAGGCGAGTTCATCTAAGTACTCGTCCGTTCGCTCCTCCGGCTGTGCCGGTGTGATGAGCCCCACTAATATGGCATTATATGTTTCCATTTTTTAGGTTGAGAGGCAGAGAGGCTGAGAGGCTGAGAGGCTAATGGGCTTCGAGCCAGTTAGTACCCACGCCCACTTCGGCAATCAGGGGCACGGACAGGTGCACCACATTCTGCATCTCAGTGGTCACTATGTGTTTGACTTGTTCTATCTCGTCGGCGGGCACGTTGAAGTTTAACTCATCGTGTACCTGCATAATCATTTGGGCATGCAAGTTGAGCCGCTTAAACTCTTTGGCAATGCTGACCATCGCCATCTTGATAATATCCGCTGCCGTTCCTTGAATGGGCGCGTTGACGCTGTTACGTTCGGCGAACGAACGCACCACCGAGTTATGACTGTTGATATCGGGCAGGTAACGCTTGCGCCCGAACAACGTCTCCACATATCCTTGTTCACGGGCCTTCTGCTTCTGCGCCTCAATGAAAGCAATAATCTGCGGGAAAGCGGCGAAGTAGTCATCTATAAGTTGTTTGGCCTCGCTCCGGGGGCATTGCAGTTGTTGTGCCAGCCCAAAGGCGGAGATTCCGTAGATGATTCCGAAATTAGCGGTTTTGGCACGACGGCGCTGTTCCTTACTCACCTCTTCGATGGGTACTTTGAATATCTTGGCGGCCGTAGCGGCGTGAATATCCTGTCCCTTGCGGAAGGCTTCAATCAGATGCTCATCCTGCGAGAGATGGGCCATGAGCCTCAGTTCTATCTGCGAATAATCGGCAGAGAGGAAGACGCATCCCTCATCGGGTATGACAGCCCTACGAATGAGTTGTCCCCGTTCGGAGCGGATGGGCAGGTTCTGTAGGTTCGGGTTCGAGGACGATAGTCGTCCCGTAGCCGTAACCGTTTGATTATAGGTCGTATGAATCTTGCCCGTCTTAGGGTTGATATACCCCGGAAGAGAGGTAATGTAAGTCGAAATCAGTTTCTTGAGTTCGCGGTAATCTAATATCTTATCCACCACCTCATGCCGTTCGCGGATACCCATGAGCACCTCCTCCGAAGTGGAGTACGCCCCCGTCTTGGAGCGTTTGGCTTTAGGGTCAAGTTGGAGGTGATCAAAGAGCACCTCACCCACCTGCTTGGGGGAGTTGATATTAAAGGTCATGCCAGCTAAATCATAAATCTCTTGCTCTATGGTCTGAGCCTCGGCACTGAGTTGTTTTTCGGCTTCATGCAGGATGGAGATATCAAATCTCACCCCCGCTGCTTCCATCTCGCGCAGCACCTCAACCAAGGGCAGTTCCACCTCGTTGTATAGGTTCCATAACGCGCTATCCGCTTTGAGTGCCTCCCAATTAGGTTTGACTGCCGGATTATAACTCGCTTCGGGGTTGAGGAGGTAGGAGCATAGACGAGACTTTGTCTCGTCGATCGCTGCGCTGAAAGACCGCTGCGCTGAAAGACCGCTCACTTCGTTCGCTGAAGGATCGGCTTCGCCTGAAGGACTATTATCGGCGAAGAGGTCGAGGGTGGCCTCCGACTTCGTCTTTTTTCTAGAAGAACTAGGGTTACTAGGAGAACTAGGGTCACTAGGATTACTAGGAGAATTAGGGGCATTTTTAAGTAAAGATTGGAACTCGAGGTCTTCGTAGATGGGCATCAGTTGACTCCAGTCTTTTTCTTTAAACTTTAAACTTTCCACTTTAAACTCTTCATGTAACGGCACGTCCGTCTTGATGGTTGCCAAGAAACGCGAGAAACGAATAGCTTCGGCTTGCGATTCCACTCTTTCTTTCAGAGCTCCCTTCAACTCATCCGTGTGCGCGAGCAGGTTATCAATACTTCCGAACTGATTGAGCAACGCCGTAGCGGTTTTTTCTCCTACCCCTTTACATCCGGGGATATTATCGGACGCGTCGCCCATCAGACCTAAGAAATCTATCACCTGTTGGGTGTTATGCAAACCGTATTTGGCGCACACCTCTGCCGGTCCCATCTGTTCAAAGCCTCCCGTATGCCGTGGGCGATAGATATGGATATTATTCGTCACCAATTGTCCGTAATCCTTATCGGGCGTGGCCATAAAAACCTCATATCCTTCCCGTTCCGCAATACCCGCTACGGTACCGATGACATCGTCCGCCTCGTATCCAGGAACAATCAAGGCCGGTATATTCATAGCCTTCAAAATATTCTCAATAACGGGAACTGCCATTCGTATATCCTCGGGTGTCTCTTCCCGCTGCGCCTTATAGGCGGCATAAGCCTCGTGACGGAAGGTAGGACCATGAGGATCAAAACCCACCGCGATATGAGTGGGTTTAAGACGCTTGATGAGGTCCTCCAAGGTAGTGACAAAACCATAAATAGCGGACGTGTTCACGCCCTTCGAATTCATGCGAGGGACACGAATAAAAGCGTAATAAGCGCGATAGATCATCGCATAAGCGTCTATGAGGAGCAGTCGTTTCACTTTTAGTTGAAAGTTTAAAGTTGAAAGTTGAAAGAAGTCGTTTAGTTTTGTAAGTTTAAAGTAGATAGAGCCATATTTTCTTTGCGGGTCATTTCGGCTTTGGTTTCGGGGGTTTTATCCCCTTGACCCGTGAGGTGCAGCAGGCCGTGAACGAGGATACGGGTCAGTTCTTGGTCGAACGTTACTCCCACCTCGGCGGCATTGCTGTTCACCGTATCCAGCGAGATATAAATATCCCCACTCACCCGCGAGGGGGTAGTGTAATCAAACGTAATGACGTCCGTATAATAGTCATGCCCCAAGAACTGCCGATTAACTTCCAGTATCTTCTCGTCATCGCAAAGGATATAAGTAAGATCCCCCACCCGATAACCGTACCCTGCCGCCACTTTCCTCAACCAAGCCTCCAACACCACGTGACGCTCCTGCACCATCGCCGGCATCGCTACCCTATCCGTTACAAACTGTATCATCCGAAAAACAGATTGGCAATGATAAACGCCGCGATAATGCCCACCACATCCGAAATCAGGCAGCACGTTACCGCATAGCGGGTGTTCTTTATCCCTATACTTCCAAAGTACACGGCTAACACATAGAACGTGGTATCCGTGCACCCTTGCAGCGTGCAGCATAATCGTCCCACCAATGAGTCTGCCCCATAGGTAGTCATGGCTTCAATCATTAGGCCGCGTGCCCCGCCGCCACTAAGCGGCTTCATCAAGGCGGTGGGAACCGCACCCGCTAAATCAGGGTTAATGCCGACCCACGCAAAGAGGTGGGCAATCCCCGTTTCCAACAGCCCCATCGCTCCGCTGGCACGGAACATGCCTACTGCCACGAGGATGGCAATGAGATAGGGAATGATTCCTATCGCTGTCTTAAAGCCATCCTTTGCCCCGTCAATAAAGGCATCGTATACGTTCACCTTTTTAATCGTAGCCTGAATCACAAACCAAGCAATCACACCCAACAGCACCACGGCGGCAATCAAAGATGACACTTGCGTTAAACGCTCCTGCGGAAGACGCGTTGCCAACACCAATAGCAGCACCACCAGTGCCGTCAGACCGGTAATAACGCCTAACACCACCTTGTCCCATAAGCGTATATGCTGCGCAATGCACGTGGCGATTAACCCCGCGAGCGAAGAGAAATAGGTAGCTATCAGAATAGGCAGGAACACATCCGCCGGATTGGCAGCTCCCAACTGGGCTCGATAGGCCATGATGGTGGTCGGGATGAGCGTCAGACCACTGGCACCGAGCACCACGAACATAATCATGGCATTTGAGGCCTTGGACTTATCGTCATTGAGTTCCTGCAACTCCCCCATGGCCTTAAGCCCCATCGGCGTGGCGGCATTATCGAGGCCGAGCATATTCGCCGCGATGTTCATGAACATCGTCCCGAAAACGGGATGATCCTTCGGCAGCGAGGGGAAGATACGGGAGAAGAAGGGACTCACTCCGCGCGAGAGGGAACGGACCACTCCGCCGCGCTGACCGATGTTAAGAATACCCATCCACAAGGCCAACACCCCTGTCAATCCAATCGAGATCTCAAACCCCGTTTTGGCATCGGCAAAAGTAGCATTGAGGATATCCGAAAAAACTTCGGCCTGACCGAAGCCAAAAAAGGCTATGCACCCCACAAAAAGGGACAAAAGCACCAGTGCTATCCAAATATAATTTAAAATCACGCAGCAAAGATACAAAAAAATTTGCAAATATGCAAAAAAAAGTGTAATTTTGTCGCCGAAAATGATAAGTTTGACCTTTTATAGAGCATTATCTTACCTCAAACACCGCATTTCGGCATGGAATACAGGCGGTGAAGGCATCCATTCGCCTTCTCTTTTTTACCTCGTTCGATTCCTCTTCCCGCAGCAGCATGCTTACTACGTGTGGGAGGAGATAGAAGACCGACGAGAGGCTATGTTGCATGCCCCAAAACCGATTGTCATTACCGATTACGGCACGGGGACGGATAGTGTACTGCAAATAAGGAAGATTGCGCGTAAGCACTTGGAGAGTCGGACCGCGGGGGAGTTGTTCTTTAAACTTATTGTTCACCTAAGGCACCAATTGCAGCGTCCCCTCAATATTGTGGAATTAGGAACCTCCTTGGGACTGACGACCGCCTATCTGGCTGCGCCCGATAAGGACAACCGAGTCACCACCTTTGAGGGCAGCGAACAGACCTTGGAGATTGCACAGATTAACTGGAAAAAGTTGGGGCTGAGCAACATTGAGGCAGTGTTGGGAAATTTGGACAACACCTTACATAATTCGCGCATATACGCGAGTAAGGACCCCGTGGATTTTCTCTTTATGGATGCCAATCACCGCGGCGAACCCACGTTGCGTTACTTTGATACCCTGTCGGGTCAGTTGCACGAAAAGTCGATTGTGGTGGTGGATGACATTCATCATTCGCCGGATATGAACAAGGCATGGCAGGCACTCAAACAGCGGAAGCAAGTAACCTCCTCTATTGATTGTTATGCCTTTGGCATACTTTTCTTTGATTCGCATTATTTTAAACGACATTATATTATTCGCTTATGAAGATTTACACCAAAACGGGAGACAAAGGACAAACGAGCCTTGCCTCGGGGCAACGCGTAGCCAAAACAGACCTTCGTTTAGAGGCGTACGGTACAGCAGATGAACTCAATAGTATCGTGGGGTGGCTTCGAGCTGCCTTGCCCGCTCAAGCGCAGCGTGAGGACGAACAATTAACTCTCATTCAGCACCGTCTCTTCGATTTGGGTGCCCGTTTGGCAGGAGCAGAATTAGCTTTTGACGAAGGGTTAATTGAGAAGGTAGAAGGTTGGATGGATGAGATGCAGGCCGCCCTTCCCGAATGCCATGAGTTTTTGCTGCCGGCAGGGAACGAACCTGTGGCACGCTGTCACATTGCCCGAACGGTGACCCGTCGATTGGAAAGATGTATGGTACGATTGGAAAAAAGTCAAGTAAGCGAATCGGACTTGATATTCATCAATCGTTTGAGCGATTACTTTTTTCTTCTTGCCAAATCTCTTGGCGTCCTCACTTCGGCCCCTATTACCCCTTGGATAAAGGTAAAATAAGGGGAATACAGGGTCAAAATGAGGCAAAAATACAAAAAAATACATTTTTTTCTTGCATAAGTCAAAAAAAAGTAGTAATTTTGCGCGCTAATTTGGATTTATTATGTATTGGACTTTGGAATTAGCGTCAAAAATAGAGGACGCACCTTGGCCTGCAACCAAAGACGAGTTATTAGATTACGCCAATCGCATTGGTGCTCCCATGGAGGTTATTGAGAACCTGGAGGAGATAGAGGATGACGAAGAGTTATTCGAGAGTATAGAAGATCTTTGGCCGGATTATCCGACCAAAGAGGACTTTTTCTTTGACGAAGAGGAGTATTGAGGTGAAGAGATATATTGTGCTAATAGCCCTTTTTGCGCTTGTGTCTATCGCGTCGCGCGCGCAATTTGACCCACTCATTGGACAATATATGTATATGCCCACGGCCTACAACCCGGCAGCCGCGGGGGAAGGAGACTTGATGAAAGTAGCGGGTTTGCACCGCATGCAGAATATAGGCATTAACAA
Organism: Paludibacteraceae bacterium; assembly: GCA_045599545.1. GTDB lineage: Bacteria > Bacteroidota > Bacteroidia > Bacteroidales > Paludibacteraceae > Colicola. The sequence goes on from JAZRWG010000015.1 coordinate 41,813, forward strand.
TGCCCCGATGACCACTTTCTTCTCCTTCACCTCTCCCTTTGTGATTGGGAAGACCAAGCACGGTGCGGGAGTGAGGTTTATGAATGACCGCTTTGGTTTGTTTACGAATCAGTCGTTGCACGTGCAATACTGTTATCGTCAGCCAATAAGGAAAGGACATTTGAGTGTAGGTTTGGATATGGGTTTTATCAATGTGGGCTTTAAAGGAGATAGTGTAAACTTGAGTCAAATGCAGTCCACGTATTTTCGTCAGGACGATCCGGCGGTGCCCTCCTCTCTCAAGTCGGATATGAAGTTTGATTTAGGGGTTGGCATTTACTACTCTACTCCCACGTGGTGGGTTGGCGGAAGTTACAGTCACCTCACGCGTCCGGTAGCGGAATTAGACATGGAGAACAGTAAGTCGGCGGCAGTGAAAGTGGCAGGAACGATGTATGTAGCCGGAGGCTATCATTTTCGTTTAAAGCACCATAAAGAGTGGCAGTTGACGCCCAGCGCGATGGTAATGTCGGATTTTAGTTCCTGGGATGCCAATGTGACGCTGATGTGTGATTATAAGGATCGTTACCGCTGGGGATTGGGATATCGCGTCTTGGGAAGTGTGAATGTGTTGGTGAACATTGATATCATAAGTGGGTTGAGTATTGGTTATACGTGTGAGATTCCCACGAGTAAACTGATCTCGGAGAGTTATGGAACGCATGAGATTTATTTGGCCTACGGGTTCGAGATATTGAAACCCAAGCGGACCAACAAATATAAGAGTGTGAGATATTTATAAAAACAAAAAAACAATACGATTTATGAAGAAAAGTTTTAAGATTTTACCGTTCGTTGTCGCACTGACAACTTTGGTAAGTTGCAATCAACCCGTCGGCGAACTTGTCGGAGCGGGTCCGTCTGTTAATTTTCAGGAAGCCAATCCTTACGGGATGGTTCTTATTCCCGGTGGTTCTTTTATGATGGGAGCCAACACCCAATCGGCTATTTTTGAGGAGCCGGATAACTTGGTGATGGCCACGGTTGAATCCTTCTGGATGGATCAAACGGAGATTACCAATTCCGAGTATCGTCAATTTGTTAATTGGGTTCGTGACTCTATTGCATTGACATTGCTCGTTAATGCCGGTCAAACGGATTTTGCCATTGTTCCCAAGGATGGGGATTTTGATGAAGAGAATTTTACTCTTAACTGGAAACGTAAGATTCCTTGGAACTCCAAGGAGGAGGAGATTAAGGATGCCTTGGCTCCGATGTATTATTCGGACCACACTTTGCGCACCTACAATTTGTATTATGCCTACTCATGGGTAGAAATTGGTCAAGCGGCTTTGTTGCAGAATCGTTTTGACGTTAAGTCCGGTCAATACAACAATGCTATTGCGACCGTTGATACGGCATGGATTGATGAAAACGGAATCATTCAAGAACGCACCATTCAACGCGTTGTGCACGAACCGCGTGATTTCCGTTCCAATAAGATTATTGCTATTTATCCTGACACATTGGTTTGGTCTCGTGATTTCCAATTTGCCTTCAACGACCCGTTGGTTTTGAAGTATTTCTCGCACCCCGGTTATGCTGATTATCCGGTAGTGGGTGTTAGTTGGGAACAAGCGATGGCTTTCTGTGCATGGCGCACCCAATTCTATACCACGCACACTTTGGAAGACGTGCAGAGCTATCGTCTTCCCACCGAAAGTGAATGGGAGTTTGCCGCTCGTGGCGGTCGCAGAATGACCACCTATCCGTGGGGTAATAACTATGCTCGCAGTGCAGATGGTTGTTTCCTGGCAAACTTCAAGCCCTATCGCGGTTCGTACAATGATGATCAGGGAACAACCACAATGAAAGTGGCTCAATTCCGTCCCAATGATTTTGGTTTGTATGACATGGCAGGAAACGTTTCCGAATGGACGACTTCCACATATCAAACAACGAATAACTCAACGACTCACGATCTTAACCCCGATGTAGTATATTATGCTCACAATACCGACTCGGATAATCTTAAGCGTAAGGTTGTTAAGGGCGGTAGTTGGAAGGATATCAGTTACTTCTTACAATGCGGTATTCGCACTTTTGAATATCAAGACGTTGGTCGTTCGTATATCGGTTTCCGCTGCGTTCGCAGTCATATTGGAAATTCTATCACGAAATAAAATTAAAAAATAAAAATATTATTGTTTCATTTCAAAAAAAAGGTATTATGGCTAGAGAAGCTAAAAAATCCGGATTCATGATGTGGTATGAATCCTATCAAGGAAAAAAAGTTGTTAACATGGTGTATTGCTTGGGTGCATCCGTGGTTATTATCGGTGCATTGTTTAAGATTATGCACTTCTCGGGTGCCGGTCCGTTGTTGATGACCGGTATGTGTACCGAGGCTCTACTATTCGCTATCGGTTGTTTGGATAAGCCGCACGTAGATTTCCACTGGCAGAACGTTTTCCCGCAATTGGTGGGTTACGGAGCCGATCCCGAAGAATTAAAAGAATTAGAGTCTAAACCTCGTCCTACCTTGTTAGGTATGGGCAGCGAAAGCGGAGCGGTTGCTTCTGCCGCAGGTTCGGATGCAAAGAAAGCCAATGTTCCCGCATTGACCGACAAAGAGTTTGAAGCCCTCAAAGGCAGTATCAGTGATTTGGCTGCCACCGCTTCGCAATTGAGCGAGATTGGTAAGATTGCCGATAAGACTAATAAATTGGGCGAAAAGATGGACGCTGCCGGTGCAGCTGCTGATAAGTTCATTGGAAGTCAAGAGGGTCTAACCACCGCTTCCGCAGCCTTTGCAAAGAATATTGAAAGCAGCAGTGCTTCCTTGACGAAGAACATTGAAGCCAGCGGTGCTACACTGAGCAAGGCTGTTGAGGTATCGGCTAACGCATTGAATGAGAAAGTGAATAGTGCTGCCGCTACTTTAACGAAAGGTGTGGACGATTCGACAGCCATGTTGACTAAGTCGATGGGTTCGTTATCCGAGGTTATCGGTAAGTCGAACAACGACTTGACGAACGCGTATGCCAAGGTGGTAAGCGAAATGCAGACCGTAGCCAACAGTTCTAAGAACTTTGAGGAGCAGATTAACACAACAAATCAAAAACTGACTGTTTTGAATTCGGTTTACGAGTTGCAAATCACGGCCGCTCAAGCACAAGCCAATGCTTTCCAATCGCAAGCAGCGCAAATCATGGGTATTAACCAAACCGTTCAAAAGATTCAGAACACCACCCTTGAAGCCGCTAAGGCAGGTGAGGAATATGAAGCTACGGCTAAGCAGTTGACCAAGCAAGTGGCTGATTTGAATAAGATTTACGGAAACATGCTAACCGCCTTAAAATAATAGACTATGGGAGGAGCTAAAAACTGTCCGGAAACCCCGAGACAAAAAATGATTGGTATGATGTACCTGGTACTCACCGCCATGTTGGCGTTGAATGTGAGTGCCGACATCATTAACGGTTATTCGGAAGTAGACGACAGTCTGCATTCCACCATCAACATGGTTGAGGATAATAACCGTTGGTATTATCAGAACTTCCGTGCCAAGATGGAGCAAAATCCGGAAAAGACACGCGAATGGTACGAACGCGCCCTGCAAGTACAAGCACAGGCAGATTCGGTCTATAATTACATTCAAGCCTTCAAGGACCAAATGGTTATCATGGCGGACAAGGATAAGGCACTGCCCAATGCCACTGTTCGGCAGATGAAGAAGAAGGATGATACGAATATCCCTCACCAATATGGTTTGAACGAAGGAAACGGTGCTATTTTGAAAGAAAAACTGATTGCTTACCGCGAGTTTTTAAAAGAGATTAGTAATAACACCCTAGCGAAGGAATTGGATGTCACCTTTGATGTGAATGATACACAGAACGCTAGCGGGGAGACCATCCGTTGGGAAGAATCCCTCTTCCATGAGATGCCCGTTTGCGCTACGCTGACCATGCTCACCAAGTTCCAAAACGATGTGCGTACGGAAGAGAGTAACATTCTGGAATGGCTTGATAGTCAAACGGATGCAGGTGACTTACGCGTAAACAAACTGAAAGCTTACGTTATTCCAAAGTCCGACTATGTCATTCGCGGTGCCAAATACACAGCTCAAATTATTTTAGCCGCAACAGACTCTACTCAAAGTCCGGAGTATTATATTGATGGACAACGTATCAATGACAACGGTCTTTATGAAGTCATTGCTGCCGGTACGGGACTCAAGAAATACAATGGTCAAATCGCTTTCCTCAACAACATGGGTGAGATGGAATATCTGCCCTTCGAGAGCAGTTATAGTGTAGGTGAGCCGTCTGTTACCATTTCTAATACGGATTTGAATATCATGTACCGTGGATATGAAAACCAGTTCTCTATTTCCGTTCCGGGTGTCAGCAATGATAAGATTAAGGTTAGTGTTGATGGTGCTGTAACCAACCAACGCGGTGGGTTATGGATTATCAAACCTACGGAAAAGGCCAAGACCGTTACCATCAGTGTAAGTGCCGAATTGGAGGGTAAAATGCAAGCGATGGGTAGTCAGACCTACCGTGTCAAAGCGTTGCCGAAACCGGGAGCTTACTTTAAATCCGGTGAGGTTGAGTATCAGGATGGTAACATCTCACGCGGTGCATTATTGAATCCCTCGGCGGTTGTCATTGCCTCCTACGGACCGGATGGTCTATTGGACTTGCCGTTCCAGATTACCGGTTTTAAGGTGAACATCAATGGTACCCTGTCGGATGTGAAGGGAGATCACTTCACCAAAGCGCAGTTGGATAAACTGGGTCGACTCAACAAGGGTGCTATCGTCGTTATCACGGACGTTCACGCGAAGGGTCCTGATGGAAAGGATGTTCGTTTGAGTCCTATTCCGTTATCTCTGAATTAATAAATACACACGAATATGAAGAAAATTCTTTTTGTAGTATGCCTTTGTGGCATAAGTTTGAGCCTAAGTGCACAACATCAGATTAACTCGTTCTTTGACGAGTTCGGTGTAGCCAAAATTCAAACCGAGACGTTTAGTCCGCAAATAGATACGGTGCTCACTACTGTTCATCGTGCGGAGGATGTTATCTGGTCGCGCGTCGTTTATCGCGTGATTGATATGCGTTATAAGCAGAACTACCAGCTTTATTTCCCCACGCGTTATGACGATCCTGAGTATCGTTCGTTCTTTAAGGTGATTGTAGATGCTATTGTGGACGATATGCCCGTGTACGAGAAACGTCTGGATCAAATCAAACCGGACTTCACTTTGCCCATGGAGAAGACCGCTCTGCCTACCGTTTTCTTGGCGGACGATCCCACGGCGGACTATTCGGATGATCCTACTCACTACGATATCGCTTCGTCCGACGCCATGCTCTTGCACTACGACTCGATTGAGGATAAGATTTCCTTCCACTTCTATCCTTACGAAGGCTTCGTTCGCAATCAACTCAAGTACATCATTCAAGAGATTATCTTCTTTGATCGTCAGACCTCGCGTCTATATAGTAAGATCATGGCCATTGCTCCCTTGCAATCGGATAAGATCATTACACGCGATGACAGCAATCCGATGAACTCGCTCATGGAGTCCATCCTGTTCTGGATTCCGTTCGACGCTCTGCGTCCGTACTTAAAAAGGCAGTTTGTCATTCCTGCTCAGAACGAGACCAAGCGTGTTACCTTTGACGAGTTCTTCCAAAAGAAGTTATACTCCTCTTATATTTTAGGAGAAGGTAATATCTACGATCGTCTCATCCTTGATTATGCTACCACGCCCGAGGAGATTGCCAAGGAGCAGAATCGTATTGCTACCGAACTGCTGAATTTTGAACAGGATATTTGGGAGTACTAATGGCTCAACCGCGGCGTTTCTTTAACATGTATCTCACCTCCGCTATGAGTGTAGCGTTGGTGCTGTTCTTGATTGGTTTACTGGGCGTGTTGCTACTCACCACTCACTCGGTTGTTCGTCGTGTTCGCGAGAACATGACCCTGACCGTGGTGGTGCGTTCCAATGCATCCACCCAACAAGTAGCAGACATCCGTAGTATGATTAAGAGCGCCCCTTACGTCAAGTCCGTTCACTATATCTCGCAGCAGCAAGCATTGGAGGAGCATATTCGGGAATTAGGAGAGGATCCCACGCAGTATTTGGGTTACAATCCGCTCCGCGCCAGTTTTGAGGTGCAGCCGACGGCTTCTTACGCTAATACAGATAGTATGGCGATGATTGAGAAACAACTCATAAAAGTGAGTGGGGTGGACGAGGTGCTGTATCAAAAGGATATTGTGCAGCAGCTCAACACCAATCTCAGTCGGGCCTACGTAGGGATTGTGGCGGTGACCTTGATTTTGCTGCTTATTGCCTTGGCGTTGATTACCAACACCATTCGGTTGCAGATTTACTCCAAGCGCTTTATCATTCATACCATGTCGCTCGTTGGAGCTACGGGATGGATGATTCGCCGTCCCTTCATTCGTAGGAACGTAATCGTAGGTTTGGTTGCGGGAGTAGTGGCATTAGCTGTATTGATGGGCGTTATCTATTACTTGAATTCCAAGTTGGGTATTTTACTCTTCCCTTTGACGAAGACGAATATCTTGCTCTTGGTGGCATTTGTGCTGTCCTCGGGAGTGATTATCACCCTGTTGGCCTCGTTCGTAGCCACCAATCATTATTTACATATGACTACCGATAACATGTATCGCGTATGAAAAACTTACAAAAAATAAACTTTATCTTGATGGGGGTTTCGCTCGTGATTATCATTCTGGGCTTTGCGCTAATGGTAGGTCCCGCTTCCGGAGCGGAATATAATCCCGATATCTTCTCGCCTCGCCGTATAACGGTAGGTCCGATGATTGCCTTGTTTGGTTTTATCTTTATGGTGGTAGGTATCCTCTATCGTCCTAAAAAATAACTTTACACTTTAAACTTTACACTTTACACTTTAAACTATAAGATGTATGACTTGGATTGAGGCGTTGATATTAGGACTCGTACAAGGGCTCACGGAGTTCTTGCCCGTATCCTCGTCCGGTCACTTAGAGATTGGGCAAGCACTCTTGGGCACAGCCTCGGAGGAGAACCTGACGTTTGCCATTGTGGTGCATACCGCGACGGTGCTGGCCACCATGGTGGTGTTATGGTCCGAGATTAAAGGTCTGTTCGCAGGCACTTTCTGCACAAAGAGTTGGAATACTGAGAAGCAGTATGTGGCCAAGATATTGGTTTCGATGATACCCGTTTTCATTGTCGGTATGTTCTTTAAGGATCAAGTAGAGGCGTTGTTTGGGAATGGTTTATTGTTAGTGGGTATTTGCCTTTTGGTCACTGCCGGCTTATTGACCTTCAGTGAGTGGTTCAGTAAGCGTCAGCAAGCGGGGCACGAGGTAAGTTATCGCGACGCGATTATTATCGGTTGCGCTCAAGCCTTAGCGGTATTACCGGGGCTCAGCCGCAGCGGAACGACGATTGCCACGGGTTTGATTTGCGGAGTGAAGAAGGAGCAGGTCGCTCAGTTCTCGTTCCTCATGGTACTCATTCCCATTTTGGGGGAAGCGTTTTTGGACTTGCTGGACGTTATACAAGGCGAGGTGACTACGACCCTCGGTTTCTTGCCGCTTGCGGTAGGATTCGTTACGGCTTTTGTGACGGGTTGCTTGGCATGTAAGTTCATGCTCAATATTGTACGGAAACAGAAACTCATTTATTTTGCTATCTACTGCCTGATTATAGGTGCGGTAGCCATTATCTATAGTGTGCTGTAATGGATTGGTTAGAGGGGGAGATTATTGGGTTTGATAAGCCCTATCGTTGGACCAGTTTTGACGTGGTAGGCAAAGCCCGCTGGTTACTGACCCACCGACTGGGATATAAGAAGATTAAAGTGGGGCATACGGGTACCTTGGATCCTTTAGCGACAGGAGTGGTGGTGGTTTGTACGGGTAAGAAGACCAAATGCATTGACGAGTTGCAAAACCACGTGAAGGAATACGTAGCCACGCTGCAATTGGGAGCGACCACATCGAGTTTTGATTTGGAGAAGCCCATTGATGCCACTTACCCCACGGAGCATATAACGCGGAAACTCATTGACGAGGTCATCCCCACTTTTTTGGGGGAGCAGTGGCAGGTACCGCCCGTTTTCTCGGCGGTGAAGGTGGATGGTAAGCGGGCGTATAAACTGGCACGCAAGGGAGAGCAACCGGAACTCAAACCCAAGAAACTGGTGATTGATGAGATCGAGGTGATGGCGTTTGATGATAAGACGATGCAGTTGACTCTGCGGATAGTATGCTCCAAGGGAACATATATTCGGGCCTTGGCTCGTGACATAGGTCTGCGCTTGCAATCGGGGGCACACCTTATACAATTAAGGCGCACGCGCGTAGGCGCGTTACGCGTAGAGGACTGTTTGCAGTTCGAGGATTTTGAAAAACTTATAGACCGTTGTCCCGTTTATACCCCAGAACCGGACACTAAACACTAGACACAAGATACACAATCATATGAAATTAAGTCAATTTAAGTTCAAACTGCCGGATAGTCAACTGGCTCAGTATCCGGCACCCTATAGGGACGAGGCTCGTCTGATGGTGGTTCATCGTAAGACGGGTCAAATCGAACAAATGCTCGTGAAGGACCTCATCAACCTCTTTGACGAGGGAGATCTGTTTATCTTTAACGATACGGCCACTTTCCCAGCTCGCCTTTATGCTAAGAAGGAGAAGACGCAAGCGGAGATAGAGGTATTCCTTCTGCGCGAGTTGCAGCACAAGAACCGCTATTGGGATGTGTTGGTGGATCCTGCGCGTAAGATACGTGTAGGCAATAAACTCAATTTCGATGACGATCCCGCTATCCAGGCCGAAGTGGTGGATAACACCACCTCCCGTGGGCGCACCTTCCGTTTTCTAACGGACTATGCGGATGACGAGTTTGTGAATAAAATGTTTGCAATCGGTCACACTCCCCTGCCCTACTATATTGAGCGTCCCTTAGCCGAGGAACTGCGCGAGGAGTTTAAGGAGGCATATAACGTAGAGGATGATATCGATTTAGATGCCTATATTGATAAACTGGACGTGGAGCGTTATCAATCGGTCTTTGCCAAACATATCGGTGCGGTAGCTGCTCCGGCAGCGTGCCTGCATTTCTCCAAGCAGTTGCTTAAGCGAATGGAGATTCAGGGGATAGAATACGAGTGTTTGACGAGTCATATGTCGTTGGGTAATTTCAAGACGGTAGATGTAGAGGACCTCACCAAGCACCGCATTGAGTCCGAGCAGATCAGCATTCCACAAGCGTTAGTAAATGCCGTAGAAAAGACGCACGCTAAGGGTAAGCGCGTCTGCGCCGTAGGTACGGAAGTTATGCGGGCGTTGGAGCACGTAGTGGGCACCGGCGGTCACATCAAAGCGTATGAAGGTTGGACCAATAAGTTCATTTATCCGCCCTATGATTTTACAGTAGCGAATGCGTTCTTCGTTAATTTCTACATGCCGCTGAGCAGCCAGCAGTTGATGGTGCATGCCTTTGGCGGCTTTGAGAATATCAAGGAAGCATACGACATGGCTCTGGAGGAAGGATATAAGTTCGGTGATTACGGAGATGCAATGCTTATTATTGATTAGGCGGATAGGCAGAGAGGCGGAGAGGCTGAGAGGCAGAGAGGCAGAGAGGAGATAAACGATGGATGTACGAATAGAAGATAGTTGGAAAGCGGTACTGCAACCCGAATTTGATAAACCCTATTTCGAGCTGCTCACCTCTTTTGTTCGTCGGGAGTATCAAACCATGACGTGTTATCCTCCGGCCGCCCAGATCTTCAATGCCTTCAATGCTTGCCCTTTTGACAAGGTTCGCGTGGTCATTATCGGACAGGATCCTTATCACGAACCCAAGCAAGCCCAAGGGCTGTGTTTTTCGGTGAACGAGGGGGTAGAGATTCCTCCGTCACTGATTAATATCTACAAGGAACTGGAGCGCGATTTAGGGTTGCCCATGCCCGCATCGGGTAATCTCATGCGTTGGGCTCAACAAGGGGTGTTGCTACTCAATGCCACGCTCACCGTAGAGGCGCACAAAGCCGGTTCGCATCAGAATAAGGGGTGGGAGGAACTCACCGACGCGGCTATACAGGCCTTGAACGAAAAGCGGGAGCACCTTGTTTTTCTGCTATGGGGCAGTTACGCGCAACGCAAGGGTCAGTTCATTGACCGCCGCAAGCACCTCGTTCTTACCGCTCCCCACCCCAGTCCTCTCTCGGCGTACCGAGGATTTATAGGGTGCGGTCACTTCTCGCAAACGAATAACTACTTAATCAAACATAACTTATCCCCCATTCAATGGTAAAAGGGCGCATATATGGTTTAGTGATGCTACTCGCGATGAGTCTTAGCGTTCAGGCACAGTTCACAGGAACGGGGTCGAGTGCCTTCACGTTCCTCTCGCTGCCCTATTCAGCGCGTATCAACGCCTTGGGAGGCTCGAACGTGAGCGCACGGGGCGGTGATGTATCGCTGGCTATGTGCAACCCGGCACTATTAGGGGAGATGACGGATAAGCAGTTGGAACTCAACTTTACCTATTTCATGCCGGGAACGATGTTTGGAAGTGCGCTGTATAGTCATAATTTCGGTCGGAGTAAGATAGAGAAACCCTATACCGGAGAGGGCGAACCCGACAAGCCGAATTACTTTGCCGTAGGGGTGCATTATTACGATTACGGCAAGATGACCTATGCGGATGAGACGGGTCAGAGTTATGGTACGTTTACGGCCAAGGACATCTTGATTGATGCTATCTATGCTCGGCCGTTGGATGAGCACTTCACGGTGGGTGTCTCGCTCAAACCCATCATTTCTATTTATGAGCGGTATAACTCATTCGCTCTGGGTGCCGATGTGGGAGCGCATTATCAGATGCGGGATACCTCGCTGCAGATAGGATTGACGTTACAGAACATAGGTTATCAACTCCGCGGATTCTACTCCAAGGAGGGTGGACGTAAGTTAGAGATGCTGCCCCTCAACCTGCAGTTAGGGTTGAGTTATCGGTTTAGTCACGCTCCGCTGCGCCTGAGTATGACCATTCATAACATGCAGCGATGGAACCTCAATTATGAGTACACCAACGTACCCGTGGATGCGTATACGGGAGAAGCGCAATCGACCAAGGTGCAGTGGTATGATATGATGTTTAGGCACACCATCTTTGCGGTGGATATCGTGCCTCGTTCGAATCGTTTCTACCTCACATTCAGTTATAACCACCGCCGTCGGGCGGAGTTAGCGTTAGCGGACCAGCGTTCGTTTGCCGGATTTGCGATTGGCGGTGGGATTCGGATTTACAAGTTCAGTGTGAACTTCACCTTCTCGCAACTCACCAAATCAAACTACACCTACCAAGTGGGGCTGAGTTTGGACATCAATAGCATGCTTAAATGAAAAAGATAATTGTAGCCATAGATGGTTATTCGTCCTGCGGGAAATCGACCATAGCCAAGCAACTGGCCAAGTACGCGGGATACACGTATGTGGATACGGGTGCTATGTACCGCGCGATAGGGCTTTATGCTCTGGAGAATCATATAGAAGACCTGGACATCCTAGATTCCCTTGACTATCTGGAAAAACACATCTGCCTCACGTATGCGCCCGATCTCTGTCTTAATGGCGAACCGGTGGAGGCTAAGATTCGCTCGTTAGAGGTAGGGAACATGGCTTCTAAGGTCAGTCCTATCCCGGCGGTTAGGCAGTTTTTGGTCAAGCAGCAGCAAGCCATGGGCGAGCAGAAAGGCATTGTGATGGACGGTCGGGATATAGGTACCGTCGTTTTCCCGAATGCGGATCTCAAGCTCTTCCTCACCGCCTCCCCCGAGGTACGTGCCGAGCGTCGATTTAAGGAACTACAGGCTAAGGGTGAACAACCCGTTTTTGAAGAGGTATTGAAAGATGTCAATGAGCGCGATTATCGGGATACACACCGAGCCATCAGTCCGTTGCGTCAAGCACAGGATGCTATTGTGGTGGATAACTCGAATATGACTCGCGAACAACAAATGGAGGCAATCTATGCCATCTTTGATCGTCACAATCGATAAAACGGCCGGTTTCTGCTTTGGAGTCACCGGAGCGATACGCAAGGCGGAGGAGGAACTCAAAAACGGGTCTCTTTACTGCTTAGGGGATATTGTGCATAACGGTCAAGAGGTAGAGCGACTGAGTCAGTTGGGGCTTGTCACGATTGACGGCGGGCAGTACAAGGCACTGCATAACGCGCGGGTGCTGTTACGGGCACACGGCGAACCGCCTCAGACGTACGAAACGGCCAAGCGCAATGGGATTGAGATTATTGACGCTTCCTGTCCCGTGGTGCTGAACTTGCAGAAGCGGATTCGCGAGACGTATGAGAAGACACGCTTGGATAACGGACAGATACTTATTTTTGGTAAACCGGGTCACGCAGAGGTGATTGGGTTGCAAGGTCAGACGCACAACACGGCGATAGTGATAGAGAACGAGAAGGACCTCAATAAGGTGGATTTCTCGCGTCCTATCTATCTCTTCTCGCAAACGACCATGTCCATTGAGGCATTTCAGTCCATCAGCGAAGCGGTCCTACAGCGCAGCGGTCTTGTTAATATATATGACACCATCTGTCGCAACGTAGCCAATCGGGTGGATTCGATTCGTCAGTTTGCGCAGGGGCAGGATATTGTGTTGTTTGTAGGAGGCAAGAAGAGTTCGAATGCCAAGGTGCTCTTTGAGCACTGTAAGGCTGCCAATCCCAACTCCTATTTCATCGAAAGTCCGGAGGATCTTAACGCTTTAAACTTTCAAACTACTTTAAACTTTAAACTTTCAAATAATCGTGCCCCTTTGGGGCTAAGAACTTTAAACTTTAGAGTAGGAATAACGGGTGCCACCTCCACCCCTCTTTGGCTCATGGAACAAGTCAAGGAGGCCCTTCTTAACTATCAACTTTAAAACTTAAAAACTTCTATAAACTTTAAACTATAAACTTTAAACTTTATGATAAAGGTCGTCGGCGTCTTAACTTCCGGAGGTGACGCACCGGGCATGAATGCAGCCGTTCGCGCGGTCACGCGCGCTGCCATTAGTAATGGAATCGTTGTTAAGGCGATTTACCGTGGTTATAAAGGATTGATTGACGGGGAAGTAAAGACTTTCACCACGCAGGACGTGAGTGGTATCATCCCGCACGGGGGAACGATCTTGAAGTCGGCTCGCTGTGAGGAGTTCCGAACGGTAGAGGGTCGTCAGCAGGCGTATGATACCATTCAGCGCGAGAACATCGATGCACTCATTGTGATTGGTGGAGACGGAACCTTCACGGGCGGACGCATGTTAGCGCAGGAGCATCATGTTCCCGTTATCGGTATTCCCGCCACGATTGATAATGACTTATGGGGCACGGATGCCACCATTGGATATGATACGGCACTCAATACGATTGTGCACTGCGTGGATATCTTGCGCGACACGGCAACCAGTCACGAGCGCGTGTTCCTGGTAGAGGTCATGGGTCGGGATGCCGGATTCTTAACGCTCAATGCGGCTATTGCCGCGGGCGCGGAGGCGGCTATTATTCCCGAACGGGCTACGGTTCCCGAGCAGATAGAAGCAGCCATTGGTCAGGGTCGTCGTAAGTCCAAGAACTCGTCCATTGTACTGGTGCAAGAGCACGCTATTGAGGGCGGTGCGCAGGCGGTTGCCAAGTTGATTGAGAAGGCGCATCCGGAGTACAGTCCGCGGGTAACGATCTTGGGTCACTTGCAGCGGGGTGGTTCGCCCACGGCTTTTGACCGTATCTTAGCTTCCCGTATGGGAGTGATGGCGGTGCAAGCACTGCTGGATGATCAGCAGAACGTGATGGTAGGTTTGCACGAGGATGAGATTCAGTATGTTCCCCTTAGTAAAGCCATTCAGATTAAGAAGGATGTGAAGGAAGATAAGTGGAACGCGATGAACGTGCTCTCGATCTAACCAAGTGCAAAAAAAACACTTTTTTTGCATAAAAGTACAAAAAATATTTGGTTATATCAAAAAAAAAACGTACCTTTGCAAATCGAAAATCTGATTTTCTAATTGCATATTTTAATATAACCAACTTATTATGAGCGATTTAATACGAAGAAATGGTGAGAAAACGGTAGAAAAATACCTTACTATTTTCCCCGCCGTAGTACTTTTAGGTTCGCGTCAGTGTGGTAAATCCACTTTGATGAAGATGTTTATGGAGCATCATCCGGATGTATTATATTTAGATTTGCAAAATAGGAGCAACCTAAGTAAAATACAGGATCCGTCGATGTTTTTCTTAGCGAATGCCAACCGCACCATTTGTTTAGACGAGATACAATTAGTTCCCGAACTCTTTGACTATTTACGGAGTGAGATAGATCGAGATCGTCGTCCGGGGCGCTTTGTTATTTTAGGTTCTGCCTCTGCTAATTTAATTCAGCGAACCTCAGAGACCTTAGCCGGACGCGTAGGCATAGTAGATATGTCACCCTTTGCTATATCGGAGATAGATATGCAATCGTTTTATTCTTTATCCTCCTATTGGTTTCGTGGAGGATATCCGGATGCTTATTTGGCAGCTACGGATGAGAATTGTTGTATTTGGCGAGAGAATTTTATTCGCACTTATTTGGAGCGTGATATTCCGCAGTTAGGGTTTAATATCGCCGCCCCTAAGATGATGCGTTTGCTTACCTTATTGGCGCATAGCCATGGGGAGTTGTTGAATAGTGCCAATTTAGCCAACATTATGGATGTTTCCGCGCCCACCATTCGGCATTATATTGACATTATGGAATCGTCCTATATCGTACGAACCCTTCCTCCTTACTTTACCAATATCCGTAAACGGTTAACGAAAACGCCACGCCTATATCTTCGTGATTGTGGTTTATTGCACCAATTACTTGGAATTTTTGATTATAACTCTTTGTTAGGACATCCGGTGATTGGTCATTCATGGGAAGGATTGGTATTAGAGAATGTTTGCGCAGTAGCGCATAATGCACAAATTAGTTTTTATCGAACGGCCACGGGCAGCGAAGAGATGGATATTGTGGTTCAGTATCCTCATAAGACGATTGCCATTGAATGTAAGTCCGGCACTTCGCCCCAACTCTCGGACGGATTTTGGAAAGCAATAGAGACTCTTCATCCGGATGAAACCTATGTAGTTTGCCCTATTCAAGACTTCTATCCCTTACGCGACCATGTTCATATCATTGGCTTGGAAGAGTTAGTTACTAAGTTATAGTATGCAGTGCCCAAAAAGTTGGACTTTCACTAATACAAGAGTCCAAATGCCCACAAGGGTATTTTATTTCCCATGGTGGACTCAATATTATCTGCGGCAATGAAACTATTCTCTATGGTTGCAATTTGCTTGCCTTCCTTATTTTTTCCGCCAACCTCAATCGTCCAACGATTATCTACCAACAAATCTCCATGAGAGGAATATTCTACCCGATGTTTTGTCAGTAGTTGTCCTACCAAGAAGGTTTCTCTCAAGGTTCCCGTATTGACTTGATTTAGGGACAAAGCATACATCAGATTCGGATTCTCCAAGTAAATCTTCTCCGGTTTTTGAATTTTCTTCAAACTACCCTCATCAGCGTAAAGAAGATTTAACAATTTAGCTCGCTGTAAATATTGGAAATACCCCCGCAATGTTGCTCGTGATACTTCGATGGATTTACTCAGTTTGCTAATATCGACTTGCATGGGAACATTATCCGCCAAGAGGGATAATAGTGTCTCTAACTTTCGAATAGAACTCACTTCAACCTTACACAACTGAGGCAATTCTTCGTTTAGAATAACATGTACCACATTCTCCACTCGCAATGGATAGGAAAGGCGATCCTCTAAAAAGATAATTTGGCAAACAGATTTACCACATTTTACACAAAACTGGCAAATGCATTTTCCAAATTCAACTGCAAAGATACGATATTTTTTTTAATTATGCAAATCGTAATTTAATTTACATAATGCCGTTTTGACACTAAAAAACGCGTTCCATGCATACAAAAATGAGCCCCGTGCATACACACGAGGCTCGGTTTTGTTAGCTTTAGTAGTTAGTTTTAGTTTTGGGGCTGATAGGATCCTTTCCGCCTTTCAGCCTCTCTGCCCTTCCGCCTCTCCGCTCCAGTGGCTATAGATTTGGACGCCATCTTGTTTTATTCATATTCGATTTGAAACTTTTTCCACTTTGCAGGGATGTGCAAATCGTAATTTGGCATCTTGAGATGAACGATATCCGGCAATAAGCATTTCTTAAATCGAGATTCATATCGATTCAAATCAATAGCCTTGCCACATAGGGTTCTTAAATTGCTTGATTGTTGAAATGGTGGAAAATATACATAAACAGGGAGTCCTTCTTCTTGGGCTATTTCTACTGCCGGTACCATATCGCTATCTGCGGAAACAATAATAGCAACATCGCAATTATGTCTAAAGGCATCTGCTACTATTTGTGTCGCAATTCGAACATCAGATTCTTTTTCTTCATGAGTATATATAACCCGACCACAACCAAAGCATTTAAATTCCTTTCTTAAATATTTTCCAAGAATAAGGTTAAATTTAGGATTTTCTTTGTTTGCTTGAAAAAAGGCATTTTGGTTACGACTTTTGTCAATGTCATCAGGCTTCGCGGAAAAGTACTTTACTGCAATTAAATCTTGATTGGGCTTCATAAACATCTCAAAGAATTTAACGATGTCTACCCAATAATACTTTTTCCAAACCATGTTTTTACGTAGACCATAGTAAAAGTTATAGCCATCTACGTACACAATCACTCGTTGTTTTTCCATATGCCAAACATTAAAAATAAGCCACCTCTTTCAAGGTGGCAAGCCGTAGTATTTTCCACCTACGGGGGATAAATCGGGTGCAAAGGTACAACTTTTTTTTGATATGTGCAAATATTTCTGCAAAAAAAATATATTTTTCTACAAAATCATCAAAACTTGACACTAAAACTGAGCCCCGTGCAGACACACGAGGCTCGGTTTTGTTAGCTTTAGTAGTTAGTTTTAGTTTTTAGGCTGATAGGCGGAAAGGAGGATAGGCGGAGAGGGAATCCCTACTCCCCTACTCCTCTACTCCCCTACTCCCAACGTTACCGCAGCTCTGCTCCGGTAGCGTTATACACGCGTCCGGCATTGATGAGGTAGATATTGCCGTTGAAGAGCAACTTCTGGGTCTTATCCATCGGCAGGTTGTATTGCTCCATCTTACCATCGAAGGAAGTCGGCGCATCAGCACCTTTCTGCTTGAGTTGCAAGAAGAAGCGGTCCTTATACTCACCCTTTTCGAGCGTAATGGTAGCGGACATCAAATCAAGCGGTGTGATCGTTTGCTCAAAGGCATCGAACAACTTAACCTCCAGGCCTTCAAGGCTCTGCTTGAGAGCAATGTCGTAGGTGCCGTTAGCCGTTACCTTTACATTCAGCGGAACGAGTTCGGTGTTGAGTGGCAACGTGTTACCGGCATAGAGTACATTTTCGCTGATAGAGGCTATTTGAGCAGCGTTTTCGGTAATTTTGGTCATATCTTGACTAAAGTCAAATCCGGCAGTACTCTTCTCGTCCAATTTAACGAATGTGCGGTCAAGTTGCTCATTGTTCTGCATCAATTCGATAGTCAATGTTCCTCCCTTGAAGTTAGAATCCTCAACATAGTGAGCAGCAACGGTTGCCGGAGTAGTTTGCGTATAAGGCACCCACGTGATGGTTCCCTCATACTGAACCATATAACTATGGAAGGACTGATAATTAAACTCCTTACCATCGTGAGGCTCATACTTATGCCCCTTTTCGTTATTTACGTTATAGGTATACAAGAAGTTCGGGAACTTGGTCTGCTCGCCATAAGGTTGATCCTCAACAACAGACTGTGCTTTAATATTATTATAACTCTTCGGACCGATAACGCGCCAGTTACTATCATAAGCCTCGCGGTCTTCCGGAGTCTTAATGGTACACCTCATGGATTCGCATGTAAACTTACTATGAGCCTCATCCACAGTATTAGTCATCTCAAATCCGGCATATAAGGACGGGAAGTAGAGACGTTTCAAGGCTTTATTAGACCCGTCTTTGGCTTTAATCGTTGGCCAGTCTTTAATGGACGACCTCTCAAAGAAGAGGACATAACCTTCACCGGCATACATCGTTTCGTTTTCATACATCCACTCCCAGAAGCCTTCGGTTTCTTGGAACCAACCCTTCTGAGCACGGAGGTCACCACGATAACGCATGATACCCCAAGTACCATCTAGAGCAATACGATTTTCGTCTAAGGTGATATAACCTTCCACACCGAAGATATCACTGATTTGGCAATCGAACGGCAAAGAAATCCAGTATTGTGAATAGGAGGTCTTATCCGTTGATCCATCAATTTCCATGACAAACATCACGTGCTGCAAACTGGATATCTTGTAAGACTCTGTGCCTCCATCCTTAATTCCAACTTGAACTTGCTGTACATCGTCATCCTCTGTACGGATAAAGAGTACGTCCGAGTTAATGGACATATCACTATTGTATGTGCCCGCAGTCGGTTCCCAAGAGGAGATTAGACGGTTCCTCTTGAAGTCGTACGAGATACGGATAGCATAAGCAGATTCGCCGGTTGTAGAACCTTTACCTAAAACGGTTAATTGGTTGGGTGAATCTTTCTTTTCCTCACCGGTTTGGTCATCAATCTCATAACCGAGCAAGTGAGAAGTTTGTCCGTTGAATACGCTCTTTAGGGTTACTTTAGATTCACTTTCTGCATCAGCCACTTTGACATATACCACTTTCTCATAAACCCAGTCACTATTATCCGCAAACTTACTTAAATTGAGAGATTGGGCTTCGTTAAGCGGTTGCGTTGCGTCAGCATCTGCATACACGTTGTTACCATATACATTCAAGAAGTCGTTGCTATTGGAAGCACCTAAGATAGCGCGTTTGAAGGCATTGGTCGTAGGCTCGTAACTGAAACGAACATTTCCTGCGGCAACGGTTCCGTCGGATTGTGTGAGAGCGTCTGCTCCGATGGTCAAGCTGAGGTTGCTATTGTACTCATTAGCCACCTTAGCAATCACATTCTTATCCGTGCAGTTGCCCGAATAAACCGTCCAATAGTAACTATAATCCTCTGCGGTATTAGCACGAGGAGTGAACTTATGCATCTTCGTGTTATCATCCAACTCACTTCCGCTTACACCTGCGATGACATAGTAGTCGCCCTCATATAATTTGGGAGTAGTGATATCATCGCTACCGAGGTCTGCCACATAAATGCCTGCTTGGCTAAAGCCTGTCAATGTCTTAACAACCGCACCGTCCTTGAGTAAACGAACGGTACCGCCCTTATAGGTTACATCGCCATCTTGAGGAGCAAAGAATGAGAACGTCTTGCTTGTGGATTCCGTTGTAACGATATTGGACAAATAGGTGTTACCATTCTTCATGGAAATCTCGATCTGGTAAGCACCTGATTCGCAAAGACCGGTTCCCGGTGTAGCAACACGATATGCGTCGGAAGCAGAGTTATAACCAATGGTATAACACATATCAACTTTCGTTTGCATATTATCGGTTTGGCGCCATTTAGCATCATTGCCACCCAACATATTTATATTTTCGCCATACCAGAAGAGGAAATTGATATTACCTTCACCATCTACAATCTTCGGGATAGTAACAGAGTAAATACCACTTTCGCTATTGTAAGTCATAGAAGCATCTTGTGCCTTGTCGCCATCGGTTGACCAGAAGTGTACATGAACGAGGTCGGTCTTCGTCCAAGATTGCTCTGTTGTTTCCGTCTTCGCTTGCAAGGTAATACCGGTAGCCACATTCACTTTCAAGTTCTTGGTAACAGAATAATCAGTATTCTT
This sequence comes from Paludibacteraceae bacterium, assembly GCA_045599545.1. Taxonomy (GTDB): domain Bacteria; phylum Bacteroidota; class Bacteroidia; order Bacteroidales; family Paludibacteraceae; genus Colicola. The sequence goes on from JAZRWG010000015.1 coordinate 61,764, forward strand.
ATTGCGATAAGTAACAATTACATTATCCGTTCCTTCCGAATTACCTAAAACGATAAGGTTCGTTCCGCTCTGTGTGAATTGTGCATGGCTATTTCCGGTAACGGAGATTTCTAAATCGTCCAAAGTCATACCTTCGCGGAGAGTAACCGTCGGAGTAATCTTATATTGGCGACCGGTTATAACGGACACTTCTTCGGGGAAGTCTTGTACCATAATGTCACCCATATAGGTGATGGACAACTTCTGCGAGGACACGTTATACTTAAATTGATAACTACCAACCTTAGGCGCAGTATAAGAGATATTATAACTATCTCCGGAACCATATTCCAGGGAGATATTTTCTACGTCACCCGTATAATTAGCACTCGTTTTTCCTAACCAGCAGTCACAGGTTTGCCAGAGTTTGAAAAAGATGTCTTGATTCGCAGAGGTGCTTGTCCAAACTGCTTCAAAGACATTTGGATCAGTAGTCGGTTTGAAACGATACTCGTCACGCGGTCCTGCCCAATCATTGAAGGAACCTCGGAGGTAATATTCTGTTTCCTCATCATAACTTGACCAATAACCATTACCGTAATATTTACATTCTTTATAGTTGTCCGTATTACAATCATGTTTATTGTATATAGCCGAAATATAGTTATCTGCATTAAACAAGGGGTAACATGGGTTGAAATTCTCTAATGCCGTTACATAGGTGTTGTCAAATGCACTATAATTATCTTGCCTATCATTAACAAAAGCCACAGCTGCATGGGCAGTAAAATCATATGCATAGTAGTATATGTCCGTTTGACCAATGCGTGTCATCTCAAAACCTGTCAAGTTCTTCGATTCCGGTCCTTTTTTGGTACTACATTCTTCTGCATCATTCCACTGCAACTTATCTGTTGTATAGAAATATACGAACACTTGATTATTTGGCCAATCAGAAGGTTTTCTATAGTAAATCTTCTTCATCTCCACAAAGTTGGCAGTAACAGAACCCTCTCCTGTAACAGTTACAGAGGTAGATGCATTATCTGCATTCGCAACTTGTGCGCCACCGGTTGTGGTCCATTTTTCGAACTTATATCCCGCATCAGGGGTAGCAGTTACATTATATCCACTACGCACACCCACGCTATGAACACCATCTGAGAAGTTCAAATGGCCATGCCCTCCAGACTTGAAGTTCACAGAATATGTCTGCTCAGGAGCGGCGGTATAAGATAATGTATTGGCTACAGGGTCATAGGTCAAAATGATTGGACCACCGAAGTTAGTCGTTTCTGAGAACCAGAAGTTTTTACCACTAGAAGATGTTAAACCCGAGCTTATGTTGTCTTTATTAAACCAGAAATTATCTCCCGTGCAATTAGCGGCTTGTAATTTAGTGAAACCACCCGATTGTGTCCAAGTTGCAATATGAAGAACATACAAGTTGGAGTTAATACTTGCCGCAGCTTCATTGACATAGAGATAAGTGTTGAGCCTGTATTTGTTTTCAGCCTCGACAAAAGGTATTTCTATATTTTTTGTTGAAGAACCGTCTGAAACATAAGCTCCGTCCGTAGCACCTGTATATTTCCATGTATTACCATCTAACTCGGTGCGCACTTTGAAACGTCCTTCAATATATACATGGATTTGGTCCCACTGCGCATAGAGGGTTGTGTTAGCATCCTTATTCCATGTACGAGCAGAAATACCGGCAGCGGTGTAGTATTGCGTACCGCCTGTTTCAGCCGAGTAATATCCCAAGAACTTATATCCGTTTTTTACAGGAGCAGTGAAATTGCTCAATGTCGGCATCGCAGCATTATACGTGGCGGTTACATTTCCGGGAGTTGTACCCGTACCCCCATTGTTGTCGAAGGAGATGGTGTAGGTTTTGGCGGTCCATTGGGCAGTTAGCGCAATATCTGCCGTCGGAATGTAGGAAGCACCCGCGTTGCCAATCAACGCGCTATTGTTGTACCAACCTGTAAAGTTATAGCCGGTCTTTTGCGGTGTCGGCAATGTAACCGAAGCAGGTGTCCATTGTGCGGTCATTGTAACCTCTGCACCTTGGGTAGAAGCAAGGTTAGTAACCTCTTCTTCGTCTGTGTAATTGGTTTCGTTGAAAGTCCAATTAGCAAAGGTATAGTTAGCAACGGCACTTGTTTTAGTATTACCACCCGTTGCGCCATTATACATATAGAAAACTGTATATGCGCGTGTGAAACCATTAGCGGTTAAGGCTTGTTCTACATCGTAGGTGTGCGAACTACTTTCCGTTGAACCACCTGTATTGCCATTACCTGCGTAGGTGATAGTGTAGGTGATAGGCGTCCACTTAGCGTAGAGGGTAAGTGGGTCGGTTGTGGTCTTAATCCATTTGATAGGGTTATCGTTGGAAGTGTAACCTGCCACGTTAGCAATCCAAGCGCCATTCTCATCAACAAGTTGAGTACCCGTTCCGTTATCTCCTGTAAAGTAACCACCAAAGATATAACCGGTTTTGGTAATAGTAATCGTCCCTAAATTTTGAGTACTATTATAAGTTAACGCTCTTGAATTTGTTCCGCTTGTTCCTCCATTTTTCTCAAAAGTAACATTAGTTACGTTCGCAATCCAGTAGGCTTTGAATTCTGCGCCATTGGCAGGTATCCATTTGCCTTCGTTGTCGATATATCCATCTACGGGGATTACCCAAGAACCTGTAGCGTCAATCACTTTCGTTCCGCCACCACTTGCAGCCGTGAAGTAACCACCAAAGGTATATCCTGTCTTTTCTGGGCAAGAGATAGGATCCGTTAGTCCTGTTGTCTTTCCTTGTTCTACCTCAACATTTTGAGTTTCAGCACTTGTAGCATCCATGTTATTTAATGTAATAACGTAACTTGATGTCCATTTAGCAAATACCTCTACATCACCATCATGAATCCAGTTTCCAGAAGCATTTGTATAGCCGTCCACATTACTTTGCAAAGTACCCTCCGCATTATAGAGAGGATCTCCTGTACCTTCTGCGTTGAGGTAATAACCTGCAAAGTTCGCAGTTGCATGAGTCGGCTTTGTACAATTTGCAATTCCTGTTCTGGAATCATAGGTTGCAGTTTTATCGTATTGCTCACTACTGCCTCCATTGGGGTTGAAAGTGATTGTGTATGTCTTAGCTTGCCATTTAGCATACCAAGCAAGAGTGTTGTTTGCCGTGTACTTCCAAACGGGAGGATTGGCACTATTTGTATATACTATTTCGTTATAGGTCTTATTAGAAGCATATTTTGTATTTGTTGAGGTAATGATATTTGTGCAACCACGCTCTAAATAGAAGTTATTCAAAGTGTATCCCGTCCTTGTCCAACCAGTCGCCGCGGTTGCTGGCATAGCTACATCATAGGTAGCTGTCATTTGGATAGTAGGTTCATCTTGATATGCAACACCTTGATCGTTCTTATAGATTGTGATAGTCGTAGTAGTAGGAGACCAAATAGCGAACAATTCCACTTGCGTTGTTCCCGTTGTTAGATTAGAAACCACTGCTTCATCTGCATAAAGGGCTGTTGTGGCATTCTTATCTGTATTCCAACCGATGAAATTATATCCTATACGTGTATAAGTATTCTTGCTCAATGCTAAAGATTGATCATAGGTGTGTTGCTGATTTTCCATTTGATCACCAGAGCCACCATTAGGGGAAAACTTGACGTTATATTTGTTCGCGTCCCATTTTGCATAAACAGTACGATCTCCATCTTCACTCCATTTACCAGATTTAGCATAGGGATTAGTGGCAGCAGTAGAAAATGTTTTTGAGGAACTTAATATAACCGGATTTGTCTTATTTGTCTCTGTAAAGTAATTTGCACATTTATAACCTGTTTTGGTTGGCACTTCCCAAGAACCGGTTATGGTACTTTGACCATACATAACCGTAACCGTTTGAGTGCTTTGTCCACTCGTGATAGTACCACCATTATTATTTAAAGTCAATGTATAAGACTTAGGGGTGATAATAATTGTACCTGCTGTCGGATTGAGTGTGAAGATACATTTGTCTCCACTATTTAAAGTATAAGACGAAGTCGCTGTCGTTCTATTACTTTCATCACTTGCAGAGGCAGACAAGAAGTGCCAGTTCATCGTATATCCTCCGCGGAAAGTTCCTTCGCAAGAGTATGTTCCATCACCTTTGTCTGTTAATAAATTCCAAGACCAATTCGATCCGTCCCAGTTATATTTCATATAATACGCATTTTCCTCAAAGTAGGCATACAAGGAATAGTCTTTGTCAACGGGATCGTTAGTATAAACATTTCCATTATTCGCAACTGCATAACCATCACTTCTTGTCCAACCCGTCCAAGAATATCCGCTATTTGCCACAGCAGTAAGAGTGAATTTAGATGTAAGAGCCGCTTTAACCGTAACACCATCACCGGGGGTTAGAGCAGTGGTATTGTGTGTGGTTCCTGATTCAGAACTCATATAGTAGGCATCTGGAGTAATCGTTCCTGGCCAATTGCTAGTAACCTTCGTGTCGGTGCTTTGCCCTTTATACTTAACGTATACATATACTGTGCTTGTTTTGTTAAGATCTTGATAGCCGTTGGATAAATCCGTCTTCGTTAGATTTGCATCCTTATTTCCACTTGCGGGAGTGTATAAATGAGCATCGTCTTTGAAATGAGTGTTGTATGAATTGGTATATTTTTCGTACGTATATAAGGAACGGTCTGTAACTGTATTTCCTTCCCACGCCCAACCATTTACGCCAAAGAAAGCTGCAGTGGTGAATTGAGAGTAATCAGTACTTCGAACATAGTACAACTTTGTATTCGAAATGGGAGACATATCAATACCATAAGAACCTTTACCGTCGCTCCCATAATTGGTGTAACGCCCTACAAAGAAAGCAACCTGACTCCAATTTGTTTTGGAGTTGTCGAAATATACATCTCCCGCGTAAGTTCCCCAGTCAGAGCCTTCGCTAATTGCCCACAAATTGGGTGAGATTCCAAGCCCCGCTACCAGCAAAAGTAGGGGCAGTAAATTTTTGAAAAGTTTTTTCATAAAAGTAAAAATTTTGATTTGTTAATATTTTGAGTTTTTTCTATTCCTTACATAATTATTTATACGCGAGAGGGCGGGAGATCGCTGTTATTTGTACACATGCTATCACTTTAGACATAATTACATTTTAAAGTGACACAGGCTGATTCATCTTTAATACCCATACAAAGAGACCACAACAAATTTCTATGATTGATAGGATATAAATTATTACCATTATTCTTCTTTGTTGAATAGATTTAAAGAAAATCTCATAGCAAGAAGAAATATGCAAGTTTATCTCATCATAAATGCGATATAATTCATCGTCTCTCGTTTCACCCCAATCTCTTAAGGCCGCGATACTATTTAATTTTTCTTCAGTAAATTTACGTTTGTTTTCATTATTTATATATATTTTTGCAAAACATATTGTGATAATTAAGAAACATATCACGGCAGATAAAATAAACAAGAGATCATTGATAAGCATATAATTCATATAACATGCATAAATCAAGAAACAAGTTGAACAAAGAATCGAACCGACATAAAAGAATAAAGCCATCTGCAGTCCCTTTTCAACTTCCTTAATTGCTAAAAGCAATTCTGTTATTAATTTAGCAATATTAGACAATATTTCTACTCTATTTGCCATCTTGTAATAGTAAGCCTAAAATAAGGTTTCTTAAACTTTGATAATATTGATTCTTTTCTTCCTCACCTATTGCAATAGACATCTTCCGCTTGCCAAATGGCGCTATCACACTGCAGTATGGAGTAACAAACATTCTACATACTTTTTCAAGCCCCGTCAAGTGTTTTGCATATTCTCCTTTCTCATAATAGGACTGAACCAACTCTTGATTTTCTGACCAAACATCAACCTTATTAATAACTGTTAATATCCATTTAGGTCTATCATTAATTGATATCCTTCCCACAACCTCATCTAGGTGATTTAATTCTCGTTTACGATTGTTCTCCAAATATTCAGGCCTTACCTCATTGTTGTCTACACTTGCGCTGGACGGTGTCTTAAACACTTCAGACAAAGGAATATCGCTAGAAATAGCATAACCATAACTGACCACATTCACAATACCCGTGATTTGGTTTTTAGATATTAAGCTCAATGCCAAATCTCTTTCTACGTCATATGTTGAATGCCCTGGCGTATCTATAAATTCGACGATGCGTCCATCAGGCAGCTCCATCTTAAAGGGAGTGTTTCGCATTGTACGATTTGGCTCAATAATAGAACCTCCCAATAAGGAATTCAAGAATGATGTCTTCCCATTCCCCGAAGTTCCCAATACAAGAACTTTAATTTTTTTACGAAAATTTCTGTTTATAAACTTACTCAATTCAGAAATGTGATTTTGATCACAAAATTTGCTTACAGCAGCCACGATTTCCATCGCTGTTTTTGCTTGTTCTAATGTTACCATCATAAGAAAAATAGTTAATAAATTATAAATATAAAATAGGTAATACTGCCATAAACATGGATAATATCAATAAGCCAAAAACCAATATCTTTACACGAGACACGTATTTTTTGAGCTCAATAATTTTAGATTGATATTCTATAATAAGTCTGTTTGCAGATTTCGTACTTATTCGATTTTTTTCCTCTCTCTCAGAACTATCCTCATCAATAATATATTGCAATTTATCCACCAATCCGTCTCCTTCAGATTTTAAATCGTAATAATCATTGCATTTACGAAAAATTAAAATTACAAAAGCAACTAATACCATAAAAGAAGCGAAATACGTGATATAGACTACATCGGTAGAGACAGATAGTGCCAATAAACAAACCATTATTATCAATTGATAAATAGTTATAAGTGCAACACAATAAAAGATATTTAATATTTTACCGAATAAAAAAGAGATAGAAGATATGACACCTCTCAAACACATTGCAATAGTTCTAAATTGATTATTATCCATATAATACGATTTGATTTTTATTATGATTTGCTAATTTATCCTTTTTTTTTCATTCTTTTCTTATTCCTTAATTATATTATACACGCGCGCAAAGAGGGTGGCTTTCGTTCTTTTATTCACCTTACATCCTACGGACATCCTATAGAGTGCTACGTTAGGGTGAGGCTACTACTCCTTATACCTCTTCGCCTCAAAGCCTATCTCGGGGAGAGGTCCTTGGTTCGCTGCCGATAAGGCATTAATCGCTTGGTAAATATGGCTAACCTCCTCCCCGATGGCCTTGGTACTGTCTTGATTAACTTCCATCAATTTCTCCAACTTTTCAATCCTTGCACGCAATTCTCCTATCTCCGCTCCTTGTAACTGCCCAAGAGACAAAATTTGATGCATCATTACGAAGGCACGCATAATCTGAACCCTTGTTGTTACTGCTGTCTTGGATTTTAATACGGCAGCTAACATAGCCACACCTTGCTCGGTAAAAACATAGGGGGTACTTGCTCCAATGTTATATCCAGGGGGTGTCACAATTTGTGACCTCCCCCCAAAAAGTAACTCATTAGCCTCCTCATTCGATAATACAAACATAAAGTCAGAGGGGAAACTATCCAAATTGCGTTTAACGGCTTGCTTCAACACTTTAGTCTCTATTCCATAAAAACGCGCTAAATCAAAATCAAACATTACCGGTACCCCATGTACGATGTAAATCTTTCCCCTTACTTGCTCTACATCAAGTATCATAGGAGTCTTTGGTACTATTTCTGTGTCTTTTGCCATATCTTTCAGTTATTATTATCGTTATAATTGTTTCTATTCCTTATTTATATCTACGCG
>JAZRWG010000016.1:0-40793 GCA_045599545.1 Paludibacteraceae bacterium
GCGCATCACCATCAGTTCCTCTTCTGCGGTGAAGACGCAGTACTTTGTCAGTATTTGGAGGAGGGTGAGGCGGTTAAAGAACGTAGCCGTAAAATCGACCAAGTCGGGGATGATACGATTGGTGCGGTCAGCCCAATAGGAAGTGAACTCAAACGAGTTACTGGCTACGCGACCCGTGTTGCGATGGGCAATCATCTCGATGGATTTTTTCCAATGCTTGTAACGGGTCGTATTAGAGTAGTATTTTGTTTCGGTACCATTAGAGATAACGAACACTTGCACAAAGTTATATAGTCCCGAGCCCGACCAGAATGATTCGCGCTCGTAGCGGTTTATTTGGTTGAAAGCTTCTTTGAGGGCTACGCCACGGCGTTTGAGTTCAATATGAACGAGGGGTAGACCATTGACAAGGATTGTCACATCGTATCTATGCGCTCTCCCCTCGCCTTCGGGAGAGGGGGAGGGGGTGAGGCTTTCATATTGGTTGATGACCTGCAGGTAGTTATCGGCAAGGGTATCTTTGTGTAGGAGGTAGATGTTTTTTATAGTGCCATCCTCGCGGTTGAAAGCGATAGCGGTAGTATCCTCTTGTAACATTCGTGCTTTCTGCGGAATACCGAGGTTAGGATTGGCGATGTTCGTTGAGAAGAAACTGTCCCATTCGCTATCGGTGAAGGTCATCTGATTGAGGCGTTCCAACTGACGGCGGAGGTTAAGGACAAGGTCTTTCTCTGTGTGGATGGGGAGGTACTCGTAGCCTTGTTCGTCCAGTTGTTTGATGAATGCAGCCTCCAGCTCGGCTTCGGACTGATAGGAGTCCGAACGACGTTCACGAATTTTATACTGCCCTACTACGGTTGATTCGTCGTTTTCTGATATAAGATTATAGATGTCTGCCATTATTCCGGAAAGGTTAATAGTTTATTGCGGTAATATTCGTATTGCTTTTGTACATCGTCAATGAGGGCAGGGATACTGTCCTTTACGCCGTTAACGAGTTGGTCGAACTTGTCCAATATATTCACTATCCGCTCCTGCTCGGAGAGAGGGGGAATAGGGATAGTAAAAGTTTCCACTACATCTCTTGAAAGACGAGGAATACTTGCATGACGAACTCTTGAATCAAAATACTTTTGTTGACTCAACATATAGTAATACAAATATTTACTATTCAATTTCTCATTGCAAGAGATATTCAAACAATCGTCGGCAGCCCAATACGGGTAATCGCTAAAACCTATTTTCCCTGCTGCTCCAGCACTAATTATGAATGTAGTATTTGCAGGATAATTATATTCCTTGTAGAATCCCATCGGTGACAAGCAATTTTGATAAACAGGATAGCCCTCTCGTCCGAGTTCGCTTTTAACTACTCTTACACCTCTTGCAATTGTAGCCACTTCCCCTAATTGCATCCACCGAACTGAATCCGAACTTGAAACCGAGTCGAAGGACAGCAGTCGGGTACGTGGGTCACTTTGACCCTCGTACGCCTGCTTCTTGCCTTCGGAGAAGTCAAGGAGCAGAGTACGATAGTACTCGTACTGCTTTCTTCGAGCTTCCAGCTCTGCTTCCAGCTCCGCTGTAAGCACCGCGAAGCGGTCGAGAATTTTTACAATTTCCTCCTGTATCGGAAGGGGAGGAAGAGGAATGGTGAAATTGTCAATTGAAGATGGATGAACGTGTGGAACACCACTCCCCTTCTTGGTATTATGAATTTTTTCTTGAATATTAACCAAGAAATAATAAACATATTTAACCATTAATCCGTCATTCTTTGGAGAAACAGTAAAAGCATCCGATACGTAGATTGGCTGATTCCAATAAGCGACAAAACCCGCATAAGCACCAGAACCTGCAACTGTAATGGTTTCCCCTATTCTGTTAGCGATATTATGGTAGTAAGCCGGCTTTTGACCTCCTGCAATTACGGGAATATCGCCTTCAACTGCGTCCTTTGCAGTTATGGTTGAGCCTCGTTTAAAGTCGCAGCAATCTCCCAGCCGTACCTTTTTCACCCCTTCGGGGCAGAGTTGTGATATAAGTGTATCAATCTTACTCATTTTAGTTCCTTCCCTTTCTTCGTCTTACGATACTTTTGATTGCGGCTAGTGGGCTTGTCTGGAATAGTCATCTCTATCAAGCCCGAAGCCAATGCAGGTTGGAGATAATTAAGACGGAAATAATCAGCATTATTAATGCCTAAAATGGTCATTAATTGTTGCTTCGTTAATGCCTCGATTCCCAATACTTTATATAACCGAATAACTTGCGGGGTAACTTGCATGGTATCTTGCATGGCATCTTGCATGGTATCTTGCATGGTAGAATTGTCTATTTTGCTGCTATTCAGCGAGTTATCTTGCATGGTGACTTGCGCGGTATCTTGCGCGGTATCTTGGGGGGTACGTCGGTAAATAGTAAGCAAGAAATCATCATCTTGCACAAACATAGGACGAGCCAACCCTTGCGCCACACAACGGTCTATTACATCGGTCGTACCCGTACCTATCTGCTCAATATACCCCGCCAAATATACAGGATGAGCCAACAAAGGATTAGTAGGCATTGAACGATGGCGACCTTGCAGTTTTTCTATTGTCAGTCCCTTGGGAAGTGTGCCCGGATTCCAAACCTCCAACCTGTCCCTAAACAGCATAACCTGCACAGAACCCGTACTAGTATAGTCTCGATGCACGATAGCATTAACAATGGCTTCGGTAACTGCTTGAGCAGGCAACTCGTAGTCAATATCTACCTGTGCAGATTTACTACGATCACTCACTCGTGCATCAATATGCGTCATTACAAACGATACCGCTTGATCTACCAACTCAAAAACATTGCCTCTATAAATTTGCTGGAACGGTATCGGTTTGATAGGTTCTGTGCCATAGAACTGAGCACATTTCACAGTAGATGATACAAACCATTTCTGTGGGTCTTTGGCAAATAGTAGCAACGCTGCATTAGTCACACGACCATCGTCCGAAACAAGATGCAGCGCGTCGTTGAGAATCTTATGTACGTTTTCCTCACTATATGCAATAGGAAACTTGCGCTTCTCACGAGCCAGACCTACAAAGGTAGCAATCTTTTGCTTATCCAAATCATCTATGGTAGCATACTCATGATACGATGTATCAAAAGGACCACTTGCCAAAATGCCTTTATACACCATATAGCGTACCAATGCCGAATAAACGCAAGTCTGTAATTCATCGTAAGAACTAAACATATTACGAACAATATCGTTTTCAGCTTTTACCTTAAGTTTTTCTTCCTTAGGTTGACGAGATGGCACATCTTTAAGAAGCACTATACGATATACGCTACGTTTAGTTGCCTCATCATACTCTCGTTCAGTAGGTGATATACCTTCTGCATCTTCGCAACCATAACTCTCTCCAAAAAGACCAAGGTAAATGTCCGAATTAGTAACCTCATCTAAATAGGCACGTTGGACAGATTGGTCTTGGGCGGGTTGTTCCTCAAATATAAATGGTTCAAAATAACGCCCTAACATAGCATCTTGACGAATATATGCAACCAAAGCCTGTCGCTCCTCACGGAACTCGGTCTGCACACTACTGATAAAGATCTTCTTCTTATTCATATACCTTTACTCATTTCAAATCTTTAGTTAATTCATCTATCTCATCAAAGAGCTTGTTTACATTCTTACGCGTTTCACGGATATGCGCCTCCAATGCCACGATATCCACCTCTTCGCGCGTGTCCTCTTGCTCTACATAAGAGTTAACGGAGATATTATATCCATTCTCTACAATCGCGCTATTATCCACATAGGCAGCGAAATGTGCTTCCTCTGCCTTGTCCCAATACTTGGCAATAATACGCTCGATATTCTCATCCGTCAGTTTGTTCTTATTCCCTTCGTGAACGAACTCATTAGAGGCATCAATAAAGAGCGTCTTATTCTCGCGTTTGTTCTTCTTAAGTACGATGATACACGTCGCAATACTAACACCAAAGAAAAGGTTAGCCGGCAACTGAATAACCGTATCCACATAGTTGTTATCTATCAGATACTGCCTAATCTTTTGCTCTGCTCCACCGCGATAGAGTACACCGGGGAACTCAACGATAGCTGCCGTGCCGTTGCTGCTCAACCAATGGAGCATGTGCATCGTAAAGGCCAAATCGGCTTTGCTCTTAGGCGCTAACACGCCCGCAGGCGCAAAACGCTCGTCGTTGATGAGGAGTGGGTTGTCATCGCCTGCCCAATGGATGGAATAAGGCGGATTACTAACAATCACCTCAAAGGGTTGGTCATCCCAATGTTTAGGCTCCTCCAATGTATCACCCAAAGCAATATCGAACTTCTCATAGTTGATATCGTGCAAGAACATATTGATACGACTGAGGTTGTAAGTGGTGCGGTTAATCTCTTGACCAAAGAAACCTACACGCACATTGTCTTTACCCAACACTTTGGCAACCTGCAACAACAGCGAACCCGAACCGCAAGCAGGGTCATAGACTTTCTGCACTTGCTTCTTGCCATCTGTAGCAATCATCGCAAGCAAACGACTGACCTCTTGTGGTGTGAAGAATTCTCCACCGCTTTTACCTGCATTACCGGCATACATAGTCATCAAATACTCGTATGCGTCGCCAAAGGCGTCAATCTTATGCTCCTGCGTCGAGCCTAACTGCATCTTGGCAATCTCCTCCATAATACGCGTCAGTTTTTCGTTACGCTTCTGTACGGTATTACCTAACTTACCACTATTAACATCCAAGTCCTCAAACAGACCTTTCATATCGTTTTCGCTGGCAGTACCGATAGCCGAACTCTCAATAGCCGTGAACACTTCGTTCAGCGTTTCGTTGAGGTTCTTATCCTCTGAAGCACGACGAACTACATTCTGGAACAGATGGGAAGGCTGAATAAAGAACCCCTTCTCCTTAACGATAGCGTCCTTGGCGGTGAGGGCTTCTTCGTCTGCGAGCTCTGTATAGTCGAAGTTCGGTTGCCCTGCTGCACGCTGGAGTTGGTTAATGTAGTCGGTGATATTCTCTGAGATATAGCGGTAAAAGAGAATACCAAGGACATATTGTTTGAAGTCCCAACCATCTACCGCGCCGCGCAGTTCATTGGCGATCGCCCAAATTGTCTTAAAGAGTTCTTGTTTCTGTTGTGTTGATGTTGCCATAACTTATTATCATATTTTTTTGTGGAGTATAGCGGACTCGTCATTTCCTGCGAGCTAATACCCCTCCTTATTGGGGTTCGTTATTCTATTGCCGTTGGAATATATCCTTCTAATAAGTTATTAGGATTCTTGTCTAAAAAGTTTTGCTCAGAAATGACACTATGCCCAAGTTCCTCTTCCGCTGCCTTGCGAGCCACACCTGCAACCTTACCGCCTCGGCGGGCCACCTGGATATTCGCATTCATACCATTAGGTTTTTCTTGTTGAGACACTTCTGTCGTTATCCGTTCTCCTAACATTGTAAAAATCAATTCCAAATCCGTCATATGATCACGGAGATTCTGACTTTTCTTGGTTAATCCTTTTATCTCCTTATGTTGAGAAGGAGTTATCCCAAAAGTTGCACGCGATATTTCGGCTGTTAATATTGCATAGTCACGTTGCTCTGTGATTCCGTTCTCTTTCCAAGCATCCGTCAAGTTTTGACGAATGGCAATTCCACGTAGGCGTTTATCTATCCAATCTTTAGGATAGCCCTTGGCCTCAAATAATGCCTTCATTCGCTCCTGCGCTAATTCTGGATTTTCTATTTCTTGCAATCGCTCATATCCTACTTGCGCCAGCCATTGTTTAAAAGGTTCTGCTTTTCGGCTGGGGATAGATTGAATAATACGAAATAGCCCTTTTGCATTTGCCACTTTCATCTTTTGGGGGCCGCCTTCTGTTTGTACAACAAGGGTAGGTACAATTTGTACCCATCCTTTAGCTAATTCCGGATCTCTAAGTTTGAGTCTTTTCACATATTGCTTCGGGTCGGCACTATCCGTTAAGACGGCAATAACATCTTCTACCACAAAATACCATTGTTCATCGTTCTCATCCCATGTGGAGCGAATCTTCCGTCCTTCAAATAACTTAATATTGCTTGGTCGAGCCAAAGATATTTTTCGTTTTTCTTCCATATATTGTTTAGCGATTATTTGCTTATTACTTAGTGATTGTTCATTTCTTCTCCTCGTAATATCGTGCGAGGACTGTTTTCCATCGGTGAGCGATGGTGTTGTTTTGAATTACGCTACAAAAGTACTAAAAATAAATGAAACCACAAAATAAAAACGCACTTTTTTCTCAAAAAGGCACTGAAAAAGTCTTATTGGCTATTAATTTAGAAAGATTTGTACATTTTGTGATAGAAAAACTTGCATATGTGCAAATTTTTTTGTATCTTTGCAGTCGCAAATAAAAATACCTATGAAACACAAGTCTGCCCTTCCATCCATCTGCCTATCCATCTTAGTTTTAACTTTTAACTCCTGCACCATGAACAAAACAATCGATGACTTATATAACCGCATGACCCTTGAGGAGCGGCTGGCGCAACTGCATGGGCAACATTTAGGCGATTATTTCTTAGAAGACGGCAGCTTAGATACCGCCAAGTGCGAACGCGACCTCATTCACGGAGCCGGCCATTTCTCGCAGTTTGCCGTTACCCATCATGCCACACCCGAGCAGATGCGCCACAAAGTGGAAGTCATGCAGACATGGTTGCAAGAGCATAACCGCCTTTATATTCCGGCTCTTTTTCACGAAGAGGTACTCAGTGGTATTGCCGCGTATGGCGCTACCGTCTATCCGCAACAGATTGGGTTGGCTTGTTCCTTTAATCCCGCTTTAGCCGAACAAAAAACCTACCAAACCGCGGAAGACTTGAAGATGATAGGCGGTCGATTGGCACTATCCCCGATGGTCGATGTTATCCGTGATCCCTCCTTCAATCGTTTGGAGGAGTCCTACGGCGAGGATGCCTATCTGTCCGCCGCGATGGGTGTGGCGTTCGTCAAAGGCTTGCAACACGACGACCTCAGGGAGGGCGTCGCCGCTTGTACCAAGCATTACTTAGGCTACGGCGGTGGCGGACAAGCCCCACTAAAAGAGCGGATGGAGGATATTCTCTTACCCCATGAGGCCATTATAAGGTTAGCCCATAGTCAGGCTCTCATGCCCGCTTATCATACGGTGGATGGGGTGAAGATGATTGCCAATCGTCATTGGCTGACCGATATTGCGCGTGATTATCTCCATTTTGATGGGGTGATTGTGAGCGATTACGGAGCCATTGAGCAGAATGATGCCGAACCGGATATAATCCATTGTGCCGCTGCGGCATTGAAGGCGGGCAATGATGTAGACTTCCCCGACGGCAATGCGTATAAGTGTCTATCCGAGGCTTTGGAACAGGGCCTGATCGCAGAAGCGGACATTGAGCGTGCCGTCAAAGCCGTCCTCCGCCTCAAGTACCGCTTGGGTCTACTAACCCCTACACTTTCAACTACCGCCGGAGGCGCAACTTCTCTAAACTCTATACGGCTTGCCGATCGCGCCCCCTGGGGCAGAGAACTCTCCACTCTCAACTCAATAGAATGGGACCGCCCCGAGGAGCAACAGACCGCCTACGAATTAGCTACGCAGTCGGTGGTGCTGCTGCAAAATAACGGCATCCTGCCCTTGCAACCCAACCAAAAGATCGCCCTCGTCGGACCCAATGCCAATTCGATGTGGGCAATGCTCGGCGACTATACCTATCACTCCATGCGCTATTTCTGGCAACTCAAGGAGGAGGACGGTCTCCATCCTGTTATCCATACCTTATTGGACGGCATGCAGCAAGGTCTGCCCGAAGGTTCGACACTGACCTATAGCCGCGGTTGCGACTGGACCGAAACCCTCGAAACCATCATCGAAGAGGGTGGGGACGAACGGGCACAGTATATGCGTTCCATTCAGGGTCGGATGGTGAAGAATGACGATCCCGTTGACCGTAAGGCGGCCCTTGAATTGGCGGCTCATAGCGATGTTATTATCGCTGCCATGGGAGAGAACGTGATGCTCTGCGGCGAGAACCGTGACCGCACTTCGCTCCGCCTACCGGGGTCGCAGGAGTCGTTCGTTCGTGAACTCATTGCCACCGGTAAACCCGTCATTCTCGTTCTCTTTGGCGGTCGTGCCCAAGTCATATCGGCGGTAGCACCCGACTGCGCAGCCGTCATGCAGGCGTGGTACCCGGGCGAGATGGGAGGAATAGCGGTTGCCGATCTGATTTATGGTAAGGTGGTGCCGTCGGCTAAACTGAGTGTCACCTATCCGGCAGTCGAACTGCACGAACCTATCTGCTATAATTACGGACTCTTACCCAACGATGAGCGCGTGGCTTGGCCTTTTGGTTATGGATTGAGTTATACCACGTTTGAATATAGTAATCTGCGTTTGCCGAAAGAGGTTAGGACTCGTTCCGACCGATTTGATTTATCCGTCGATGTTACCAATTCGGGGTCTTGTGCTGCGGATGAGGTGGTACAGGTTTATCTCTCGCCGCTGGATCGCTCGATGAAACATAAACCCATTCAGTTGCAAGGTTTTGCTCGGGTTTCTTTGGCACCGGGCGAGACAAAAACCGTTCGTTTGCGTCTTTTCACGGAGCAGTTGGGGTATTGGTCGGAGGAAGGTTGGAATATCGAACCCGGTCGCTTTGTAATCAAAGTGGGTGCTTCCAGTCAGGATATTCGTTTGGAGCAAGAACTTATCCTCACCGGTTCTCATCAACGCCACCCGCTGCGCAAACATTACCTTTTTGCAGTCGAATAAATACTAATCACCATGAAAAATAATCTTTCAGCATTATTGCTTGTGCTGCTCTTCGCAGCAACCGCTTGTCAAAACAAAGAGGAACGATTCGTCAATCACCTCATGTGCCAAATGACCTACGAGGAGAAACTCGGTCAACTCAACCTGCTGCCCGTCTTCGGCGAGATAACCACCGGAGCTACCGTAGGTGAATATGACTTAGGCGACCGCATCGCCAAGGGCGAAGTGGGCGGCCTATTCAACCTCAAAGGCGTAGATAAGATACGCGAGGCCCAACGCATCGCCGTAGAGCAATCACGCCTCGGTATTCCTTTGATCTTCGGCATGGACGTTATTCACGGTTACGAAACCGTCTTCCCCATTCCGTTAGCGCAGTCCTGCTCGTGGGATACGGCATCTATCCGTCGTGCCGCGCAATTAGCCGCCAAGGAATCGACGGCAGACGGTATCTGCTGGACCTTCTCCCCGATGGTGGATATCTGTCATGACGCCCGCTGGGGACGTATCGCCGAAGGCAACGGTGAGGACCCGTTCTTGGCTTCGGCTATCGCCAAAGCGATGGTGGAGGGCTATCAAGGGGCTGATATGACCGACCCCCAAACGATGATGGCATGCGTCAAGCACTTTGCTATGTACGGAGGTGCCGAATCGGGTCGCGATTATAACACGGTGGATATGAGTCCCTACCGCATGGCTAACGACTATCTTCCTCCCTATAAAGCAGCTGTAGATGCAGGGTGCGGTTCGCTCATGGCGGCTTTTAATACCATCAACGGCATGCCCTGCCACTGCAATCGATGGCTCCTCACGGATCTGCTGCGCGAACAGTGGAAGTTTGACGGTTTTGTAGTAACCGACTATACCGGTATCACCGAACTCATTAACCACCGCATGGGAGCGGACCTGACTACCGTCGGTGCCCGCGCCTTGGAAGCCGGCTGCGATATGGATATGGTGGCGGAGTCTTTTTTTGGGCTGAAAGGCAGAAGGGCAGAAGGGCAGAAAGGCTACAGGCGACAGGTGGATGAGGCATGCAAGCGAGTGCTGATTGCTAAATACCGTTTGGGACTATTCGACGATCCGTACCGCTACTGCGACGACACCCGTCGGGCAACGGATATCTATACACAAGCCAATAAAGCGCAAGCGCGCGCCCTCGCGGCGGAAACCTTTGTGCTGCTTAAGAATGGGCAGATAGGCGGAAAGGCGGAAAGGCTGAAAGGCGGAAAGGCAGAAGGGCTGAGAGGCATCCTCCCGTTGGCAAAGAACGCAAAGGTGGCCCTTATCGGTCCGCTGGCGGATACGCGGGCGAATATGGCCGGAACTTGGTCGGTAGCGGCTACGTTTGATTATAAGACCATTCGCGAAGCCTTCGAGGAGGTCCTTCCGAAGGGACACCTTTTCTATGCCAAGGGTTCGAATATCGAATACAGCCAAGAACTGCAACAACGCGGCGAACTGGCCGGTCGCTCCATTTGGGACGAGCGCACGCCCGAACAGATGAAGCGAGAAGCGATGGCGGCGGCACGCAAAGCCGATATCATCGTATTAGCGATGGGTGAGACCTCCGAGATGTCGGGCGAATGTGCCTGCCGCACGAGTCTGACCATGCCCAAGGCGCAGCAAGACCTCATTGATGCCCTGGCAACCCTGAACAAACCGATGGTGCTGCTTAACTTCTCGGGTCGTCCGGTGGTGCTGACCCACGAGAGCGAGGTTTGCGACGCTATTTTGCAAGTGTGGTTCGGCGGGAGTGAAACGGCAGACGCCATTGCCGATGTGGTATTCGGCAAAGTCTGTCCGTCGGGTAAACTGACCACCTCTTTCCCCCGCTCGGTAGGACAAGAACCGCTGTTCTATCGTCAGTTCTCTACGGGTCGCCCCGTAGCAGACGGCAACTTCGTTAAGTACCAATCGTGCTATCTGGACGAGAGCACGCTGCCCCTCTATCCGTTTGGATATGGGTTGAGTTATACGACATTCGAATATAGGCAGAGAGGCAGAGAGGCGGAGAGGCAGAAAGGCGGAAATGATGAAATAATCGTGCCCTTGGGCAAAGAATTGAACCGCCTGCGGCTGAATGATGGAATGATGGATCGGTTAGAGGTGGAGGTGACGAATACGGGAGCGGTAGCCGGTGCGGAAGTAGTGCAACTATACGTAAGGGCACAGCACTCCACGTGGGCACGACCCGTCAAGGAGTTACGCGGTTTTGAGCGCGTGTACCTCGAACCGGGCGAGAGTAAGACGGTGACCTTCGCTATCACCGATGAAACCTTAGGATACTACAACGATAAGATGCAGTTCATTGTAGAACCCGGAATATATGATCTCTATATAAACGACTATGAAGTACAATTATTGCGGTAAGAGCGGATTGCAGTTGCCGGCAGTCAGTCTCGGATTTTGGCATAACTTCGGCAGCATAGATAACTACGAGAACGGTGAACAGATCGTGCTGCGCGCGTTCGAGTTAGGTGTTACCCATTTTGACTTGGCCAATAACTACGGTCCGGTGGCAGGTTCGGCGGAAACGAATTTCGGTCGCATATTGCATAAGAACCTCCTCGCCCACCGTGATGAGATGGTGATCTCCACCAAGGCAGGGTATCTGATGTGGGACGGACCCTACGGGGACGGTGGCAGTCGTAAGTACCTCATGGCCAGTCTGGACCAGAGCCTAAAACGCATGGGCTTGGATTATGTCGATATCTTCTATTCCCACCGCTACGACCCCAACACCCCGCTCGAGGAAACGATGCAAGCGTTGGTGGATATCGTGCGCCAAGGCAAGGCCCTATACGTAGGAATATCCAACTATCCGGCGGATAAACAACAGCAAGCCTGTGATTACCTCAAAGCCGCCCATGTTCCATGCCTCATAGGTCAGTACAGGGCGAATCTCTTCGACGATAAAACGCTGCGGGAGAACCTACCCGTGGCTATTGAGAACGGTACCGGATTCATCTGCTTCTCGCCTTTGGCGCAAGGGCTACTCACGGACCGCTACTTGAACGGCATACCGGCGGATAGTCGTGCCGCCTCGGGAAGAGGAAACGGCGCAATCGATTGTTCGGCCGTGACGGAAGAGAAACTGCAACAGATACGCGCCCTCAACGAGAAGGCCCAAAACGAAGGGTTAAGTTTGTCGCAATATGCACTGCAATGGCTACTCAATCACGAAGGAGTAACGTCCGTTTTGATCGGCGCGAGCAGCGTGAAGCAGTTAGAAACAAATTTGAGTTGGATAAAATAGTATTAGTCTATATCCGAAAAAAGCAGTAATTTTGTAGTCGAATTCAAAACCTTAAAATCATGTATCTTTTAGGCTACGACATAGGCAGTTCTTCCGTAAAGGCAAGTCTGGTAGATGTGGCTACCGGTCAAGCGGTGGCGAGTTCGTTTTTTCCCAAGCAAGAGGCTCCGATTAAATCGCTTGAGGGCGGTTGGGCAGAGCAGAATCCTGAGGATTGGTGGTCCTATTTGAAGGAGGTTACCCAAGCAATTGGAGTGGCTCAATATAAGGGTCAGATTGCAGCGATAGGTATCTCTTATCAGATGCACGGGCTCGTTTGTATCGACCAAAACAAGCAAGTGCTGCGCGATGCCATCATCTGGTGTGACTCGCGTGCAGTGCCCTACGGTAAGAAAGCCGAGGAGGCCTTGGGGACGATCTTTTGTTTGGATCATATGCTCAATGCGCCGGGTAACTTTACTGCCGCTAAACTGAGTTGGGTAAAGGAAAATGAGCCCAACCTTTTTGCCAAGATTTGGAAGGTTATGCTCCCCGGAGATTATATCGCGATGCGTTTGACGGGTGAGGTGAATACCACCGTGGGAGGACTGAGTGAAGGTATCTTTTGGGACTTCAGTAACAACGCGCCCGCGAAAGAACTAATGAATTTTTATCATCTACCCCTTTCTTTGCTGCCCGATATAGTACCCACTTTTGGTGTACAAGGCCGTGTAAACAAGCAGGCAGCAGAGGTTTTAGGGTTAGAGGAAGGTATACCGGTTTGCTATCGCGCCGGAGATCAGCCGAATAATGCATTATCCCTCAATGTGATGGAGCCCGGAGAGATAGCTTCCACGGCGGGCACGTCGGGTGTGGTATATGGTGTGATTGACAAAGTGGCCTCGGATGCGCTGTCGCGTGTTAATCTCTTTGCACATGTTAACCATACGGTGGTCGATCCGCGTTTGGGTGTGCTGCTATGCATCAACGGAACGGGTATTCTCAATTCGTGGTTGCACCATCAGGTGGCACCGGATTTGAGTTATGCTCAGATGAATGAGGAAGCGGCGCAAGCACCCATCGGTAGTGACGGACTGATGATCTTGCCGTTCGGTAACGGTGCAGAGCGCATGCTTAGAAATAAAGAGATGGGGTGCTCCGTACACGGATTGCAGTTTAATGTTCACAAGCGGGCGCATATGTTGCGTGCCGCGCAAGAGGGAATCGTCTTCTCGATGATGTATGGCATTGAGATTATGCAGTCCTTGGGTCTGACGGTGAAAACGATTCATGCCGGAAAAGCGAATATGTTTCTCTCTCCCATTTTCCGCGAGACATTAGCGGGTGTGAGCGGGGCTACGATTGAACTCTATGAGACGGACGGTTCGGTTGGGTCGGCTAAGGGTGCCGGCATCGGAGTGGGCGTGTATAAGGATGCCAAAGAGGCATTCGCTACCTTGAAAAAAGTAGCTACCATCGAACCTAAGAACGAAGACGCCTATCGAAAGGCGTATGAACAGTGGAAAGTGAGAGTGGAAAGTGGAAAGTGAGAGTGGAAAGTGAAACTATAACTATAACTAAAACTAATAACTAAAACTAAAACTATTATGGCAAAAGAGTATTTTCCTTCCATTGGTAAGATTCCGTTTGAAGGAGCGGAGAGTAAGAACGTATTAGCATTCCATTATTACGATCCTGAGAAAGTCGTAATGGGTAAAAAAATGAAAGACTGGTTGCGTTTCGCCATGGCTTGGTGGCACACCCTGGGTCAAGCATCGGGTGACCAATTCGGCGGTCAGACTCGTTCGTACGAGTGGGACCAAGCTACCGATCCGGTTCAACGCGCGAAGGATAAGATGGATGCCGGTTTTGAGATCATGAATAAACTGGGTATTGAGTATTTCTGCTTCCACGATGTTGACCTCGTTGAAGAGGGCGCTACCATTGAGGAGTACGAGGCTCGCATGAAAGCCATCACCGATTATGCGGCTCAGAAGATGAACGGCACGAACATCAAACTCCTCTGGGGTACGGCCAACGTCTTCGGTCACAAGCGTTATATGAACGGTGCGGCTACCAATCCTGATTTCGATGTAGTGGCTCGCGCTGCCGTACAAATCAAGAACGCCATTGACGCTACCATCAAATTAGGTGGTTCGAACTACGTGTTCTGGGGCGGTCGTGAAGGTTATATGTCCTTGCTCAATACCGACCAAAAACGCGAGAAAGAGCACTTGGCACAGATGCTGACCATGGCTCGTGACTATGCTCGCGCCAAAGGTTTCAAGGGTACGTTCCTGATTGAACCCAAACCCATGGAGCCCACCAAGCACCAATATGATGTAGATACGGAGACGGTTATCGGTTTCCTCAAGGCTCATAACTTAGACAAGGACTTCAAGGTGAATATCGAGGTCAACCACGCCACCCTTGCCGGTCATACGTTTGAGCACGAACTGGCCGTGGCTGTAGATAACGGCATGTTAGGTTCCATCGACGCTAACCGCGGAGATGCTCAGAACGGCTGGGATACCGACCAATTCCCGATTGATAACTTTGAACTGACCCAAGCCATGATGCAAATCATCCGCAACGGCGGTCTGGGGAACGGCGGTAGTAACTTCGATGCTAAACTGCGTCGTAACTCCACCGATCCGGAGGATATCTTTATCGCTCATATCTCGGGTATGGATGCTATGGCACGCGCCTTGCTGAACGCAGCCGCTATTCTGGAGCAAAGTGAACTGCCCAAGATGGTGAAAGCACGTTACAGCAGTTTTGACGGCGGTAAGGGTAAGGCCTTTGAAGAGGGTAAGTTGACGCTCGAGCAAGTAGTGGAGTACGCCAAGCAAAACGGTGAACCCGCTACCATCAGCGGTAAGCAAGAGAAATACGAAACCATCGTAGCCCTTTATTGCAAGTGATTATGCGAGATAGAGCTTATTTATTCGGAATCGTCTTGGTGGCGGTCATAGGCGGATTGCTATTCGGTTATGATACGGCTGTGATTTCGGGTGCAGAAAAGGGGCTGCAGCAGTTTTTTGCTGCGGCCTCTGATTTTAGTTATACCGACGCGTGGCATGGATTCACTACCTCCAGTGCGCTGATCGGATGTATCATCGGAGCGTTCCTGTCGGGTATTATGGCAGGACGATTAGGTCGTAAGAAGAGTCTATTCATTGCCGGTATTTGTTTCTTTATCTCGGCATGGGGTTCCTATAATCCCGAAACCTGGATACTTGCCAAAGAGCCCACCTTGACGCTGTGCGTGGTCTTTAACCTTTACCGCGTGTTAGGAGGTATAGGCGTAGGATTGGCTTCGGCAATCTGTCCGATGTATATAGCGGAGATTGCTCCGGCTTCTCGTCGGGGAGCACTTGTTAGTTGGAACCAGTTTGCCATTATCTTCGGTCAGTTGGTGGTTTACTTTGTCAATTACCTTATTATACGCGCGCATATCAACGACCCCGCTATCCAAGAGTGGACGCAACAAATAGGTTGGCGCGTGATGTTCGGTTCGGAGTGCGTTCCGGCAGGACTGTTCACGCTGTTTATTCTGCTCGTTCCCGAATCGCCGCGTTACTTGGTTCTGACCGGTCGCGACAGAGAGGCGTTGTTTGTGCTTAGCCGTATCAACGGAGAAGAGAAAGCCACTCAAATCGTAGAGGAGATACGCCAAACGGTAGTAGAGAAACGCGAACCGTTATTGGCGTATGGTTGGCTTGTTATCTTTGTAGGTGTGATGCTCAGCGTCTTCCAACAAGCGGTAGGTATCAATGCCGTTCTTTACTTTGCTCCGCGTATCTTTGAGTCGGTAGGATTGAGTAATCCGATGATCTTCACGGTGCTGATGGGTGTAGTCAATATATCCTTCACCTTGCTGGCTATCTTCACCGTAGAGCGTTTGGGTCGCAAACCGCTGCTCATTTGGGGTTCGCTCCTCATGGCGTGGGGTGCTCTGCTTTTCTCGGTCACGAACATGGTCACCTTGCCGGCTTGGATGTCGGTGATGAGTATACTCGTTTATAGTGCTGCCTTTATGTTCAGTTGGGGTCCGATATGCTGGGTGTATATGTCCGAACTCTTCCCCAACACCATTCGCAGTCAAGCCACGGCTATTGCCGTAGCCGCACAATGGATATCCAATTTTATTGTGTCCTCAACCTTTGTGCCGCTCTATAATTTCAGCCACTCGATGGTGTATTTCGCTTACGGAATCATCTGTATTTTAGCCGCGTTGTTTGTCTATAAGTTGGTGCCCGAAACAAAGGGCAAGACCTTGGAGCAAATGACCGCCCTATGGCGCGCGAAGGCTTAAAAGTGTAAAGTTCTTAGCCCCAAAGGGCACGATTATTTGAAAGTTTAAAGTTTAAAGAAGTTTAGAAGTTTAATAGTTTAAAGTTGAAAAGATGAAGAACACATATCGTTTATTGCTTATTGCTTGTTGTCTATTGCCTATCGGCCTTTCTGCCTCTCAGCCTGTTATTACGGTGGCCCCTACCTCGTCACAAACCATTTCGGCTGATATCTATGGTCAGTTCTCGGAGCACTTAGGCCGTTGTATTTACGACGGTATCTGGGTCGGACCCGATTCGGATATCCCCAATAAGGATGGTTATCGCCTCGATGTGATGGAGGCTTTACGTGACCTCCACATGCCCGTGTTGCGTTGGCCGGGTGGTTGCTTTGCCGATGATTATCATTGGCAGGACGGTATAGGTCCTAAAGAGAACCGCACTCTGATTAGCAATAATAACTGGGGAGGAACGATGGAGGACAATAGTTTCGGTACGCATGAGTTTCTTGATTTCTGCGAACAGGTAGGAACGAAACCCTATGTCAGCGGTAATATCGGTAGCGGAACGCCCGAAGAGTTGGCTAAGTGGGTGGAGTATATGACTTCCAACAGCCAAAGTACGGTGGTGAATATGCGTCGCGCTAACGGTCGTGACGAAGCATGGGATGTTCGTTACTTAGGTATAGGTAATGAGGCCTGGGGCTGCGGTGGTAATATGACCGCGGATTACTATGCAGACCTCTTCCGTCGCTATTCAACCTACACTCGTAACTACAACGGTCACCTTTATAAGGTGGCGTGCGGTGGTGTGACGGGCGATTATGAGTGGACGGAGACCTTGATGCGCAAGGTAGGGACGATGATGGACGGTTATTCGCTCCATTATTACACCGTGCCCCAAGATTGGAGTCATAAAGGTTCATCGACCGCGTTTGATGAGAATGAATACTATGTGACCTTAGCCAAGGCACTCAATATAGAGGACTTTATCACGCGAACCTTGGATATCATGGAGCGTTATGATACAGCACGTCATATCGACCTTATCATTGACGAGTGGGGTACGTGGTACGATGTAGAACCGGGCACTAATCCGGGTCACCTCTACCAGCAAGCCACGATGCGTGATGCCTTAGTGGCCGCTTTGTCGTTTGATATCTTCCATCGCTATAGTTATCGTATCACGATGGCGAACATAGCGCAAGCGGTGAATGTGCTGCAATCGATGATCTTGACGGAGGGTAACCGCATGGTGCTCACCCCGACCTATCATGTGTTTAACCTCTTTAAGGTACACCAAGACGCTACGTGGTTGCCCACGACCATTGATAACAACACCTACACACAAGTGAGTGACGGACGTGTACCCACAATAGCGGCTACGGCCTCGAAGAAGGACGGTCAAACGCATGTAGCACTGATCAATACGGATCTAAAGAAAAGTCAGAAGGTGTTGCTCAAAGGGGTAGAAGGAAAGATGTTATCCGCCCAAGTGCTGGCCGCCAAGGATGTACATACCACCAACACCTTTGACAACCCGCATGCCGTAGAGCCCAAAGCGTTTAAAGACCATAAAAAAGAGAAGAGCGACTATTGGGTCACTCTTCCGCCTTGCAGTATCGTCTGCGCAACCTTCTCCCCGATGACTCGATGACCAAGCGGGGAGGGGTGCAAACCATCATTATCTTGTAGGCAAACCGGAATCGAAGAGGGGTGATTGGGATCGCGAAGAACGCTATCCAAATCGATCACCCTCTCTACCGGTACCTGTGTAAGCAACCACTGA
This sequence comes from Paludibacteraceae bacterium, assembly GCA_045599545.1. GTDB lineage: Bacteria > Bacteroidota > Bacteroidia > Bacteroidales > Paludibacteraceae > Colicola. The sequence goes on from JAZRWG010000016.1 coordinate 18,144, forward strand.
TTGAAGCGTTGCCTTAGTGTTTCGTGTTCGGGCGTGAAATAAGAATGTCCCTCAAAGGGCGTGACCGTACAAGCCATCACGGGTAGTCCCTGCCGATGCGCCAAGTCTATAAAACGCAAGAAATGGCATGTTAAGGAATCGAACGTTTGTTGCGTGTCGGCGGACTCTCCGATATCATTGACTCCGATAAACAGAATCACCCCTTGTACCGCCGGTTGCGCTAAGATATCGCTTTCAAACCGCTCTGCCGCCGTGGGACCTAATCCTCCGCCGTATACTCTGTTTCCTCCAATACCTAAGTTGATAAAACCGATTTGCTGTTCGGCTAATCGCGCGGAAGCGATGTCCGTCCAGCGGTTCTGCTTGTCGGTGGTACTGCCCCTGCCGTCCGTGATACTATTGCCCAATGCCGCCCAAATAGTGGCTTGCGGGTTGTAGGTGAGAAGGTTGAGGAGGGAGACCCATTGAGTGAATGAGGAATTGAAGGAATGATGGAATGATGGATTTGGGGGTAAGGGAGTAGGTGGGTAGGGGTGTAGGGTTGAGGTGGTGCGGGAACCGGAGTGACCGGTGAGCGTGGTAGGTACCTCGTTGTAATAGAGGGTGATGGTTAAGGTATCCAACGCCCGCACCGGATAGGGCATAAAATCGGATGTAAGGTCTTGTCCGGCGGGGATAGAAACCGCTTTGTGTCCGTCAAAAAGTAGGGGTTGTTGTTCTACAAAAACCGAATCCAACGACAAAACCGACTCGCCAAACCGATTGGTAAGCGTCAGTGCTAAGCCTTCGCCGCCGACGCTAACGTGTACTTTTTGGGTAAGGCACTGATGCGCCAACGGCGGGATATTATAAAGCCACTGCGGGGCGCACGCCCAGGTGGTGACGGGTTGCGTTTCTTCGGGTCCCAAGAAGGAGGGCAACAGACCTCCGAGGTCAATCATGATCTTCTCTATCACAATGCCGTTATCGAGCGGCGTGAGGCGGATCGTGTGCTGCCCTTTGGAGCAGGCAAAAGAGGCTTTAATGTCAATGATATGGTCCTTTTGCCACTGCCCCAATTCGCCGCGGTAATGGCCGTTGATGTTAATCACCTGCTGTTCGTTGTCCAAACGAATAGCCAACCGCTGACCGGCAGGGATATAGTTCAGAGTAGGAGCCAAGCGCACAATGACGGTTGCCGAATCGGAAGACGAATTGATAAAGTCATATTCCACCCACGCGCCCTCAACCGAAGCGGTGACCGGATATGTAGTCAAACCGGAGAGAGTTCGACCCAGTTCGGGGATGATGGTCCACTGAACGGCTGCGCCGTCTTGCTTGCGCGTGAAGTGTTCGGCCTCGAAGGCGAGGGCTCCGCCTTGGGGAGTAGAGGAGTAGAGAGGTAGGGGAGTAGGGTTACAGGCTATGGGCATAGTGCGGTGGTCGGGGGTTTGCCAGTAGGTGTAACCGATGCGGACTTCGTCCATCATGTGATCCCATTTGCCGTTCTCCAACCGGTGGTAGCGAACGGAAAGCAGACTATCATAATCGTAGCACGCCTTGACTTGTTCTTGGTTGCCAAGGGCTTGGGCGTAGTACATGTTATAGAGGTTGCTTACGCCCTCAATGGGCATGCCCAATAACTCAAAGTAGGCCGACTGCAAGGAGTCGGGAAGGTTATGCTCCAATAATCGGGCATCGTCCCGCAACCGGTTATAGTCGGTGACTACGCGGTTCCACTCGTTATAGTTAAACGAGAAAGTGTGGGCACTGAGGTTCTCGGGCGTGATACGCCGATTGAACTTGGCATAGGTACGCAACAGACGGGACGCCTCCTTGGCATAGGGCTCGCCAAACACCGAGGCGCAGAAGGAGTCGGTGTGTTGGGTGAGGTTGGTGGCATTAAAGCGATGCGGATTCCACGCCATATCCATAAAGAACTGAATGGGATACTCCATCGGTTTGAGGTCGCCTACATTGGCAATCCAAATCTGACGAATACCACTCTCATAAGCGAGGTTGAGTTGTTCCCATACGCGAGGAATGGGAGAGATATTGATCCACTTGGAATTACGCGGATCACCCACATAGTCAAAGTGATAATACAATCCAAAACCGCCCTTGCGGTTGCGGTTTTCGGGACAGGGAATACGGCGTATATTGCCCCAGTTATCATCGCATAGCATAAGGGTTATATCCTCGGGCACTTGCATGCCGTTATCGTAATAGTCCTGCACCTCCTTATAGAGCGCCCACACTTGGGGCGTTTCGGCAGCCGGTTTATGGGTGACTTCTTCGATGATCTGTCGCTGATCGGCTACGATCTGTTCGAGGAGTGCTTGGTTATCCTCGGCGTCGGGCATCTGCATATCGCCGTCCCCTCGCATGCCTACCGTGGTGATAGTCTCCCAGTCTTTTGCCCGTTCGATACCCGTGCGCCAGAAAGCGCGCAGTCCCTCGGCGTTGGTCAGGTAGTTCCACTTGGCTTCCGTTCCGCCGCGGCGTTTCCAGTCTTGCTGGGCGAGGTTCATGGGTTCGTGGTGGGAGGTGGACATGACGATGCCCATCTTATTGGCCAGCACCCCATTATTAGGATCGTCGTCAAAGAAAGCACTATCCCACATGGCGGGCCAAAGGAAATTGCCCTTGAGTCGGAGGATCAGTTCGAAGATATGTTGGTACATCTTGCTGTTCACTCCCCCGAAATGGGACATACACCATTTGCCAAAGCACGGCCATTCGTCGTTAATGAAGATACCGCGATAGGCCACCGCCGGTTCGCCGTCCGTATAAACACCCGGACGGACATAGAGGGCTTTGTGTTTTTGTACGGGCACATCCATGAACCAATACCATGGACTGACACCTATTTGGCGGCTCAGTTCGTAAACGCCGTAGATAGCCCCTCGCTTATCGCTTCCGGCAATAAGCAAATGGTCTTTGTAGGGCGTGATAATATACTTCTCGCGTTTGCCCTCTAATTCGGACAACGCCACACCGGCCTTGAGCAACGCTTGACGGACGGGGGCTTGCTGAAGGGTCCCAATAACGACACAGCCCTTTTGTTTTTTATGAGTAATCGGCAAACGAACGCCGGTAACGGCGAAGATATCTTTTTGCAGTGCCTCAACGGCCATGGCTACTCCTTCCTCTTCGTGGGAGGAGATAAACAAAGTCGTTTCCGCCCCCTCACTCACGAGCGGGAAGAAGTTGTCGCCGGATTGAAAAGCGGTGAAACTGATAAGCAGAATGGCAAGAAGGTTCATTCTTCCTTCTCCATTAGGATATTAATCAGTTCGCGATCCTTATAGTCCTCGGTGAACTGGTCATAGAAACCGAAGTCGGCATCATAGCACCACGTACACCAAGCTACGTTGAAACGATTGAACACTTTGATCATGTCGCGTGTCCAAGCGTATGCCCATTCGCGGTCAACGTTTTCGTAAACACCCCACTCACCGCAGAACAGTTGCAGACCTAAGGAGTCCGCTACATCAATGGCTTGCTTCATGCGTTGGTAGAGCACTTCCTCGTTCCATTCGGAGTGGTAGTCTTTTACTATGTCTTTGACCTCATCCGAGCAAGCGTTCCAGTCCTCGTCGGAGATGAGTTGACCCGGATAGTGTACGTCACCCTCGTAGAAACGAATGGGATTCCACCATGTCTTGTAGTGGGTGAGTAGCATGGGCTCATAGAAGTGATAGGAGAGGATGATGTTCTTATCGTTCTCGGGCACACGGAGGTATTGGAACGTACCTACGCCTTGCCACAGGTTAGAACCGATCACGAGGGTACGCTGCGGTTCAACCTCACGGAGGGCTTTATGCACCTTGGCGATGAGTTGGTTCCATTGTTCGTGTTCGGGAGCTACGGGCTCGTTCATAAACTCATACGCCACGGAGTCCACGCTGTAATGACGAAGGACCTCGCTCAGTTGGTACCACATGTTGATGAGTTGTTGTTGACTCGTTTCCGAAGTAAAGAGGGTATTGGCGGATTGTCCGTTCTCGTTCTCGGCATTGAAATAGTGCGAACGAATGATGTGCAGATCGACCACCACACGCAGGTTATGCTTGATGGCCAGGTCGATGCCGTTGGTGAGTAGGTCCCATGCTTCGGGCAGTTTATTGCCCTCTTCGTCCCACATCTGCACTTCATCGATGGGAATACGAACAAAGTCGAATCCAAGCGATTCGAGGCGCACCATGTCATCCTCTTGGATGTGTTTGCTACGCATCTCGCCCCTTACTTCGGATTGAGAGAGCCAGTGACTGAGGTTCGTTCCGCGATGAACCTTGAAATTGTTTTCCTTCGGTTGGCAACCAACCAATGCTAACGCTGCTAAGGCAGCTACAAGAATGTTTTTCATAATGATTGTTTGTTTTTTAAGAATATAGGTGAATGATCATAGGGTGCGGGGACGATGAGGGTCTCGTTACCTTTGGATACAAGTTGGGAGGTATAATAATCATACCACATGCCCTCGGGGAAATAAACGCTCCACTCGCGTGCCCCGTAACGATAAACAGGACAAACCATAATATCGGGTCCGAACATGTACTGCCAGCCGGCTGCAATCGCTTTGGGGTCATGGGGATAATCCATGGCCAGCGGTCGCATGATGGTATAATCCTCCTCGTTCACGCGGCGATTGAGTTCTTGCAGATAGGGCATGAGTTGATAGCGTTCCTCAAGACAGGCTTTGATGGCCTCATAAGCAGGATGTCCCTCGGGGGCTATGTTCCATGGTTCGCGGTAGGGGAACTGTCCGTGAGCGCGGTAGATAGGTGTGAACACACCCCACTGGTGCCAACGAACATTGAGTTCGCGCCATTCCTTGAGGTCGGCGTTCTCAATGCCCGTAGCGTCAAAAGCATATTGCGCTGCGGCGTAGCGGTTCTCCACGGAGAAACCGCCTACATCCTGACTCCACCAAGGCAGACCCGAAACGGAGTAGTTCTGTCCGGCAGTAATCTGCGCCTTCATATCCTCCCACCGCGTACCTATATCGCCCGACCACGTGGCGGTAGCATACCGCTGAAGACCGAGAAAACCATTACGGGTGAGTTGGAAGATATCCTTGACACCCTTGCGTTGCAGTCCCTCGTAGATAGACTGGGCGTTGACAAGGGCATAAGCATTGAAGTACTCGTCCGAGGAACCGAGGTAAGTAGGACCGCAGAGGGCTTTGCGGTAGTCGAGGGGAGTGCAGTCCTTGATATTGGGTTCGGAGGCATCCATCCACCAAGCGTCAATACCCATCGTGCCGAGGTGTTCCCATAGTTGTTCAAAGAAAAGACGTCCCGCCTTCGGGTTGTAAGCATCGTAGAAAGCATAAGGGAATCCGAGCCAGTCGATGAGCGAATCGCGAATAGACTGCGGATAAAGATAACCTTTTTCTAACATCTCTTGGTAGTGGTCGGTAAAGGGATAATACTTCGGCCAGCACGAGATCATGATATGCGCTCCCAAAGCATGAATAGTATCAATCATGCCTTGCGGGTCAGGAAAACGAGACTCCTCAAAGGTGAAAGCTCCCCATTGGGAGGGTTCCCAATAGTTCCAGTCCATGACGATATTATCAATCGGGAGATTGCGTTGCTTAAATCCGCGAAGGGCATCAAGGATCTCGTCCTGCGTCTTATAGCGTTCCCGCGATTGCCAATAACCCAATACCCAATCGGGCATACGGGAGGCCTTGCCCGTGAGGGTGCGGTATGCGTGGATAAGACTATCCATGTTCTCGCCCGTAAAGATATAGTAATCGAGGTTGGGGTTCATCTCTGACCAGAAACGGATGCGCTGATGGTTCTCTTCGGCCTCGGGCGCATGAGCCGTCAGCGAACAATAGGCTACATCGCCGTCGGGTTGCCACATAAGACGGATCTTATACTCACGTCCCGCTTCCATGTAGTAGCGGTACTTGCGCTCGTTCGGATTCCACGCCGTGCGCCAAATAGTGTCGCTCATCGGTTGACCATTAATAAACAATTGCTGATAACCGGAGTAATAGTGCAAGAAACGATATTCACCCGTTTCGTGGGGCGTGATGGTACCCTCGTAAACAATCGTTTTCGGGGAGTAGGGGAGTAGGGGAGTAGAGGAGTAGGGTAAAGCAACCGTATCCACATCAAACAGTTCCTCTAAGGGTTGATAGGGCAACGGATTGCCGTAGCGAGCCAGGCTGTAGGTGTCAAACATCAGTCCGTATCCCTCGGTGGAGAGGATAATGGGCAGGCTGACTTTGGTGTTATACTGATACAGTTCCTCGTCGCGTCCTTTCCAGTTCCACTCGTCCGATTGGTGCTGACCCAGACCAAAGAGTCCCTCTTTGGGGAAGAGGTTATCGAAGGCCACGGCATAAGTCCAGCCCTTATAGTTTAGAGTGGAGAGTTTAGAGTTTAGAGGTAATGGCTGCGTGCATTCATACGGGGTGAAGCGGGGACTGTCGGTCGATTCTTGAACAAGGCGTTTGCCGTTCTTATCCTCAACCCACACTTGACCCGTAGTGCGAAGCACATAGGCAGTAAGGTGAGGAGTGGAGAGAGTGACGGTGTCACCGTGATAGTTGATAGTTGAAAGTTTAGAGTTTTGTGTTACCACGAGGCTCTTGCGGTCGCGAAGACGATTCTCGGCCGTGGAGGTAACGCGGATGATGTGGTCATCCACCGCTTGCAACCGAACGATCTTGGGTCCGTTCTCAACGGGTTGCGTGACATGAATAGTGATTTCGTTCTTATGGCAAGAGACGAGCGTTAAGACCGCTAACGCGGCAAGAATGTTTTTCATAGATGATTTGTGCATGGCCGTTAAAGGTTGGAATTGTTATATGGGTGATTTGTGATGGGTGATTTGGCATTTGGAGATGGGCAGTGGGATTGCCGTTGTGATAACCGAACACACGTACAGGTTCGGACCACTCCACTTGAATCGAGTCGCAAGCGGTGGGGCAGAAGTGGTGACGCTTATCCAGTAGCGTTATATCCATGATCGTGGTACCGCTATAGGTAACGGTATCAAACCCAACCTGCGTTGCAGGACCTGCGGTATAGACTTTTTCGCGTTGGATGACTCGTCCTGCTTGATAGCCGATGGCCTCTACATAACCGGGTTCATAAACGGTATTCCAAACCAAGTGACCCGCTTTCGGCATGGGTTGGCGAGAGAGGCGTTTGCCGTTCACGCGTAGTTCCACTTCGTCCATATTTGAATACACCCACACTTGAACCGAATCGCCCTTGTTATGGTTCCAATGGGGAAGGATATGCAGTACCGGTTTGTCCGTCCAAACGGATTGCAGATAATAGGCTTCGTCTTTGGGAAAACCGCATAGGTCGAGTACGCCAAAGAGGCTGCTCACTGACGGCCAAACGGCAGGATTGGGTTCGCCTTTGTAGTCGAAACCGGTCCAATAGAAGATGCCTCGTATCCAATCATTCGCCAACACATTCTGCCAACCGTGCTCGATAGCGTCGTTATAGGTGGCCACGCCGCGTGTACCGCAGCCGGTTGTTTCTTCCGTCATAACGGCTAACCGGTCGGGGAACGAGTTGTGGAAGGCGGCTAAATTATTTTGTTTCATATAATTGAAACCCGCTACATCCACTCCCCACACCACATTCGGACCGGAGGAGGTGGCTACCGTGACGGGACGCGTAGGATCTAACGCATGGCACCAATCCGTCATCGTTCGAGCGATGCGCTCACCGATCTCTTTCCATTCTAACGCCCACTCTTCGTTGCCGATGCTCCATAGGATAATGGAGGGATGATGCTTATCGCGCTCTATCATCTGTTTGAGGGCTTGATAATCCTGTTCGGAGGCACCCATAAGTCGATTCTCCTCAATCACATAGAGACCCAAACTATCGCATAGGTCGAGTAAGTCGGGAGCCGCCGGATGGTGTGCCGTTCGAATGGCATTCACACCCAAAGCCATCAGTTTGCGTAACCGATACTCCATCAATCCTTTCGTTACGGCAATACCTACGCCTCCGTGATCTTGATGGAGACAGACTCCACGAAGTGGAGAGTTTAAAGAGGAAAGTTTAAAGTTGAAAGTGCCTGTCGCCTGTCGCCGGTCTCCTATCTCCAAATAGACATTACGATAGATGCCTGCGCCCTCGTAAAACCAGCCTTCCTGTAAGGAAGCATCTACGCGAACGCAGATAAGGTTATCTCCCTTATGGAGATAATCCGTTATCGTATAAGTTTGGGACAAATAACCACTCTCTTGGTGTCCTATATAAAAACCATTTACCCATATACGGGCATCCCGAAAGATACCTTCAAAAACAAGCCGATGCGGAATCGTATAATCGACCGTATCTAATAAGATGTGCTTGCGGTACCATCCCACACTGTTCTGAGGATAGGCATAACCTAAACACTGATAACCATGGCTATGACTTGCCTCGGGGGCGTGGGGAAGAGTTGTTGCCCAATCGTGAGGGATATTGACCACTTGCCACGCGGAGTCATTGAAGGTCGGAACATAAGGCCCTTCGTTATGGATACTCGCAGCCTTGGTTAAGTAATTGAAATACTCCGTTCCACAACCGAAGTCCTGTTGAGGATCGGCAGCGTGACCTAATTCAAAACGCCAGTCGGCATTGAGGGTCAGCGTGGTGAAGAGGAGCAGGAGGAACATTGGTTAGTGGTTAGTGGTTGGAGGCGATGAGGTGCTTGATGTTTTCTACCGAGGCACCGGTGGTAAGACCGTCGGCAGGGGTATGGAGGCAGTAATCGACTAACTGTTCCACCGTTGAGGTGGCTACATGTAATCGCGTATCCGAAGAGGCGTAGTAAATGAATACTTCTCCCTTTTCGTTCACTACCCAGCCGTTGGAGAAGAGTACATTCATCACATCACCGATATACTCGCCGCCCTCGGGAGCCATAAAGAACCCGCCCGGTTGGGCAATGGGTCGCCACGGTTCGTCGAGAGCTGTCATATACAGATAGAGGACATAGCGCAATCCGGAGGCGCAACCGCGCACACCGTGTGCCAAATGCAACCACCCTTGCGGAGTCTTGATGGGGTGCGGTCCCTCGCCGTTCTTCACCTCCTTGATGGTATGGTAGTAACGAGCATCAATGATTGTTTCCTTCTCTACCTTGGCATGCGTGATATCGTCCACCAATGCCCAACCGATGCCACCGCCGTTGCCCGCGTCAATAAAGCCGTCTTGGGGGCGGGTGTAGAGGGCGTATTTATTTTCCACAAATTCCGGATGGAGGACCACATTACGCTGTTGGGTGGGAGATATAAGGTCGGGCAGGCGTTCCCACGTCTTGAGGTCGTGGGTGCGGGCAATACCGCAAGCAGCGGTAGCAGCACTGAGGTCCTCGGGGTGCGCAGGGTCATGACGCTCCACGCAGAAAAGACCATAAATCCAGCCGTCCTCGTGCCGGGTCAGACGCATATCATAGACATTCGTAGCCGATTCGTCGGACTCGGGCATCGTGATAGGTTCGGGCCAGAAGCGGAAGTTGTCTATTCCGTTATCGGACTCGGCGACAGCAAAGAAAGACTTGCGGTCGTTTCCTTCTACGCGAACGACGAGGTAGTACTTACCGTTGAGGTAGATAGCACCCGAGTTAAAGGTGGCATGTACGCCGATGCGCTCCATGAGATAAGGGTTACGAACTTCGTTGAAGTCGAAACACCATGTGAGTGGGGCGTGGTCGGCTGTGAGTACGGGGTTAGCATAACGGGTATAAATACCGTTGAAAGAGGGCAACGCCTCATTGGGGCGCGTGAGCAATGCTTCGTGTTGCTCCAAAAGCCAGTTTTTGCGTTCTATATATGTCATAATGGGTGCAAAGATACAACTTTTTTGTGATATTGCAAAAAAATATCAAAATAATTTGCTTATTTGCTAAAAAAGTAGTACCTTTGCAGAAAATTTGACTTACTTTGTAAGGACAACTAATCATCATACCTTAGAAATCTAGTCCATTCTTAAGAACATACGATGATTATTAGCTGTTCACCCCAACAACGGGTGTGGATGGCTGTTTTCGTTTGTTCGGGCTGACTAGAGCCTCTAAGGGAAAATAGTAACTGCACTCGTTTTTTAATCGAACTTAACCAGCAATTCTCTATGTTTATAGAGGTTGCGTAACGATTAATAATCATGAAAAGAGCAGTTACCCTTGCACTATGTTGCACCTTGTCGTGCGCCGTTTTCAGTGACTTACGTATTAACGAGATTATGCAGTCGAATATCGACGGCATTGTGGATGACAGTAACGAGTTTCCGGACTCGTGGGTCGAGTTGTATAACGACGGAGCAAAATCAGTTAATATGCAGGACTACCAATTAGGGAGTAGCGAGAAAGCCAAGAAAGCCTCTGCTCTGCCGCAAAAGACGGTGGGCGCGGGCGAATATGTGATTATCTATTGCGACAAAGACCCTGAGAAGGGGGCTTGGCACGCAGACTTCCGCTTGGAGAGCGGTAAGGACGGCAAAGTGTATTTGTTCAAAAACAAAACGGCTATCGATTCGCTGGTAGAAATTCCCAAGATGCCTTCTCCTAATATATCTTATGGGCGCGCGCACGGGAGTGATAAAGTAGGTTTCTTCCGCCATGCTACTCCGAGTGCCCCAAACGAAACTAAAGTATATAAGAAGGACAAGGTGCTGCCCGATCCTGTTTTCAGTGTTGCCGGACAAGTTTATACAAAAAACGATTACCACCCGGTGATAATCTCCATTCCCGAGGATGCTCCGGAAGGTACGTATATGCGTCTCACCATGGACGGCTCCGAACCTACCGAGACGAACGGCACGACCATCAATAGCGGAAATATATACAATATCAATAAGACCACCATTTTCCGTGTGCGTTTGTTTAACGAGGATTATCTAAGTCCTATGTCGCGCACGGAGTCCTTCCTTTTCTTAGGGCACGAGACGGATATGCCGGTCATCTCGTTGGTTGGGCAGGATAAATACTGGTACGATGACCAATTTGGAATCTTGGTGGAGGGAAAGTATAGTCCGGGCACACCGAATTATCAATACGATTGGCGTCGTCCGGTGGCTCTTCAGTTCTTTGAGCATACGGGTTCAAAGGCGGTGTTGAACCAGATTTGCGAGGCACGCGTGCAAGGAAACGCTTCCCGTGGGTTTGGACTCAAGTCGCTGGCGGTATATGCCAACAAACGTTTTGGGGAGAAACGGTTGAGTTATGAGTTCTTCCCCGACCAGAAACCCAGGCTGAAGGACTTTAAGTCGATTATTCTGCATAATGGCGGTAACGATTTTGATTACCTCTATTTCCGCGATGCGCTGATGCAGAAGACAATGGGTCTGTATCAAGATCTGGATTGGATGGCTTCTTGTCCGACGATTGTGTTTATCAACGGCGAGTATAAGGGAATTCTGACCATTCGCGAGCGCAGTAATGAGGATAATATCTTCACCAATTATAACGAATTGGAGGACATTACGATGATTGAGAACTGGGGCGAACTCAAGTGTGGCGAATGGGAACAGTGGGAAGCGTTTAAGAGTTTTGTGAACACGCCCGGGCAGACGATAGCCGAATACGAGCAGGTGATTGATGTGACGGAGTTTATCAATCACACCATTATGGAGCTATTCTACGCTAACCAAGACTATCCGGGCAATAACGTGGTGTGGTGGCGGCCGCTGGATGCTGAAACGGGGTATAAACCGGTGTGGCGGTTGTTGGCTAAGGACACCGATTTCGGTTTTGGTCTTTATGGGCGCACTCCGGCGTATGATATGTTTGAGTATATGTATAACCACGATTACGATCCGGAGTGTAACTGGGCAAACTGGCCCGACCACACGGCTTATTTTCGCTACGCGATGCAAGATAAGGATTATCGGGAAGAGTTTATCAACAGGGCGTTGGTTTATGTAGGTGATTTTCTGCGTTATGACCGTGTGTTGCCTTTGTTGGACGCTGCGGTGGATGCTATTCAGCCGGAATATACTTCGTACCATCGTCCGATGTATAACCAATGGTGGCCTAAATACAATGATGAGTATAATATTGCGTTGAACTGGTTAAGACAACGCCACGGGTACTTTGTGGAACATATGGGCAAACGTTATGACCAAGGCAAGGCGGGTAAGGTGAAAATTGAGTTTGAGGATGCCGAGAACGCTGAGGTGACCATTAATGGGATAGCACTGAGTGAGGCTTATTGGGACGGATACTGGTACGAGGGACGCGAGATGGAGGTGAGAGTGAAGTGGAAAGTGGAAAGTGAAAGTGAGAGTGCAGTGGAAAGTGAAAGTGGAGAGTGGAAACATACCTTTACGGCGAGTGAGTTCCCGTTTGAGATTACTATTTACAAAGAGGGGACGGATTTAAAGGCAGAAAGGCTGATAGGCGGAGAGGCAACAGGCAGGGGTGAATATAGGAAGATTTGGACCGAAAATGGGGTAAAAATAGAGAAAAACGGTAAAGCGTTTAATGTACTTGGAATACGGTTATAATACTTTTTTAACACATATATGGCACAGAAGTTACTTTTTGAAATTGCACCTCTAACGGAACAGGACAGTTTATTTATCGTTGAGAGACACAAGAAGGAGTTTACTTATCCCGTACACAAACATAGTTGTTGCGAACTTAATTTTATTCGCGGCGGAAAAGGCGTAGAACGCGTGGTTGGGGATAGTATCGAGAAAATTGAGGACTTGGAACTGGTACTTATTACCAGTGATTTAGAGCATGTTTGGCAAGGGGAGAGGAAAGTGGAAAGTGAGAGTGAAAGTAAGAGTGAAAATAAGGAAGATATACAAGAAATAACGATTCAGTTTGAATTGTCGTGTCTCCCTCCGGAATTGCTAAAAAAGAATCAGTTTGCCAGTATTGGCCGACTGATTGAACGAGCCAAAAACGGAGTGGCTTTTTCGCAAACAGGGATATTGAATATCTATTCCCTATTGATGATGCTTCTCAAAGAAGAGAGTAGTTTTCAGCAGATGTTGATTTTCTTTGAGATGATGCATCGATTGTCCATGGACAATGAATCCAGGGTGCTTTCCAGTGGTAGTTTTGCGCAGGTGGTTTCGCCCTCCGGCTCGCGTCGCGTGCAGAAGATAAAGGAGTACGTGAGTGCGCACTACAAAGAGACGCTCACACTCGGTCAATTGGCGGATTTGATAGGCATGACGGAGGTTGGTTGCTCTCGATTCTTCAAGATGCGAACGGGCAAAACGATTAGTGAATACATCACGGAAGTGAGGTTGGGGCATGCCTCCCGCTTGTTGGTAGATACCACGCAAAGTGTAGCCGAAGTGGCCTACGATTGCGGCTTTAATAACTTAAGTAATTTCAATCGACTGTTCCATAAGGTAAGAGGATTTACGCCTACTCAATTCCGTAGTACCTATCAAAAGAACAAGATTTTGCTCTAAAAAAGACTACAAAAAAAGAGTGTAAACTCGACTTTGCAAAAATTATATTAGAAATAGTTAACAAACTATTCGTTCACGTTGTAAAAAAGCAGTAATTTTGCAGCGTGAAATTTTGTCTATATTTGTAAGCAACAAATACGAACAATTTAAACTATTAATTAACCCTTTTTATTAACCCAAAAATTTCATTACCAAATGATGACAAAAAACAAACTAGTCTCCCGTAGTGTAATGACGCTGATGGCAATCTTTATGTCGTCTGCATTGTTCGCTCAGGTAGCAGTTACCGGTATCGTTGTCGATGAGAACGATGAACCGGTCATCGGTGCAAGCGTTTTGGTTAAGGGAACGACCTCGGGTACGGTTACCGATTTTGATGGTAACTTTATGATGGACGTTGCCGATCCCAATGCTACACTAGTCATTTCTTACGTGGGTTTGGAGACGCAAGAAGTTGCTCTTCGTAACCGTAAGGTAGTCAATGTTAAGTTGGTTGCCAACACTGAAGTTTTGGATGAACTCGTAGTCGTAGGTTACGGCTCGATGAAGAAGTCCGACCTCAGTGGCGCCACAGTTTCCATGAAGGAGGAAGATTTGAAGAATCAGATCACCACTTCTCTGGACCAAGCCTTTGCCGGTAAAGCTGCCGGTGTGACGGCTGTTCAGACTTCCGGTGCTCCGGGTTCGTCTTCGTCCATCCGCGTCCGCGGTCAAGGTACCGTCAATGCCGGTGCAGAGCCTCTGTACGTTATTGATGGTGTGATCGTTCAAGGTAGCGGAAGTTCGGCATCGAGCTATGGTTTAGGTGCTTTAGGTAATGGTAAAGTTTCTACCATTTCTCCTATTGCTACATTGAACCCCTCGGATATCGTATCCATGGAGATTTTGAAGGACGCATCTGCTACCGCTATTTACGGTGCGCAAGGTGCTAACGGTGTCATCCTTATTACCACCAAACACGGTAAAGAAGGTAAGGCACAATTCAGTTATGATGGTATGGTGGCTTGGAGTCAGCAGAACAAACGCTTAGGTATGATGAACCTGCGCGAGTATGCTCAATACCAATGCGACTTGGCTGACCAAGGTGAGATTGAGAAACGTAGCATTTCTACGTATTATCGCAATCCTGAGTACTTAGGGGAAGGAACCAACTGGCAAGATGCTATCTTCCAAACCGGTTTGCAACATCAACATCAAATTTCTGCTCAAGGTGGTACGGAGAAAATCCATTACTATTTGAGTGGTTCCTACATGAACCAAGAAGGTACCATTATCGGTTCTAAGTTCAATCGTTTCAGCGTTCGTGCTAACATTGACGCTCAACTGACCAAATGGTTGAAGATTGGTTTGAATGCTACTTATTCCACCACGAATGAAGACATTAAGCTCGCTGATGGTGAGCAAGGTGTAATCTTCTACTCTTTGGCTGCTAACCCCGATCAACCTATTTATGATCTGGATGGTAACTATTTCGTAGGTCGTAGCCGTGAAGGTTCGGGTGCTTCTATTAACCCGATTGCTGAGGCTATGCTGAAGAGCAATCTCTTGAAACGTCAAAAATTGATGGGTAATATCTTCTTGGAGATTCAACCTATTAAGCAATTTACGTTCCGTTCGGACTTTGGTTTCGATGTATCGTCCGCGAAGGCAAGTTCCTTTGTTCCGACCTATGACTTTGGTTATGTTAAACAAACAATCAATAGTATTTCTGAGCAACTGAACAACAGCACATACTGGCAGATTAAGAACTATGCAACCTATGCTGACAACAAGGCCGGTCACTCTTGGAGTGTGATGGTTGGTCAAGAAGCTTGGTTGAGCAAGTGGGAGTATCTGCGTGGTGCTTCTTCGAACCTGCCCTCCAATGATGTACAAAACGTTCAATTAGGTGACGCTACAACGTACAGTATTGGTAATGGTTTCGGTGCTACCTCCATGGTTTCCGCCTTTGCGCGCGCAACATATAATTATGGAGAGCGTTATTATTTGACGTATACGTTCCGTTATGATGGTAGTTCCAACTTCGGTCCTAAGAATCGTTGGGCTCCGTTTAATTCAGTCGCTGTATCTTGGCGTTTCTCGAACGAGAAGTTCTTTGAGCCTATCCATGATGCTTGGTCGAACGGTAAACTCCGTTTCGGTTGGGGTCAAACGGGTAACGCTAACATCGGTTCTTTCGCATGGGGTGCCGGTATCAGCAGTATCTTTGCAGGTGCAGGATCAACCACGGGTAACACCATTGGTTATCGTCCCAGCAACTTAGCTAACCCGTATATCCACTGGGAGAAACAAGAGCAATTCAACGTAGGTCTTGACCTCGGTTTCGTTAATGACAAGATCATGTTGAACGCTGATTACTACTACAAGAAATCGAACGACATGTTGATGGACCTCCAATTGCCGTCCTATATGGGAACAAGCGGTAACACTTCTTCTGCATTGGCAGCTCCTAAAGGAAACTATGGTACTATTCTTAACCAAGGTTTTGAAATCAGTTTAGATGTCAATCCGTTCCGCGGTAAGAAAGTGGAGTGGGAGAGCAATATCCAAGTTTCTGTTAACCGCAACAAACTAGTTGCTTTGGACGGAACCGCTAACGCTTCGTTGGTTGGTAAAGGTCAATGGGACGATGTTGTCAGCCGCACCCTCGTAGGTGAGAGCTTGTACAACTTCTACGGTTATGAAGTAGAAGGTATCTACCAAGACCTTGAGGATATCATGAACAGCCCGAAGACGCTGACTCATCCTGAGAATGGCAACTTCGCTCGTGGCAATACAGTATGGCCCGGTGACTTGAAGTTCAAGGATGTTAACAATGATGGTATTATCAACGAGTTGGATAAGACGAACATCGGTAGTCCGCTGCCTAAATTCACCTTTGGTTGGACGAACACGTTGCGTTTCTACGGTGTTGACCTCACTGTATTCTTGAATGGTTCTTATGGTAACCAAATTCTCAACTACACCAAGATGGGTAGTGCTAACTCGAATACTTCTATTTCGAGTATGAAGTCTCAATGGACGAACCAACTCCGCGACGTGGTTAACACCCGCGCTCAATTGGAGCCTATCAATCCGGATAAGGCATATCCGTTTGTTAACGAGTCCGGTGTACAAATTAACAACTGGTACGATGATGTTACGAACGTTCGCGTAAAGAACCCAGATGCTAAGAATCCTCGTGCTTCCGTTAATGCTGACCCGAACGATAACGACCGTATCTCAAGCCGTTACGTTGAGGATGGTAGTTACTTGCGTATTAAGAACGTAGTATTAGGTTATACGTTGCCTAAGAAAGTGCTTAAGAAAATGCATTTCGACAATTTCCGTATCTATCTGAACATCCAAAACTTGGCTACGTTCACGAAGTATAGCGGATATGATCCTGAAGTCGGTGCTTCTGCACAAGATGCCACCGGTTTGTCCTTCGGTGTTGACTACGGACGTTATCCGTCGCCGACGACTTATGCACTTGGTTTGAATATTGCATTCTAATAAATGGAGGATAAGATTATGAAAAAAATATTTAATATAGCAATCATTGCTGCAATGGTTCTGTCGTTAACGGGTTGCGAAGATTTCCTCAACCGTCCGACGATTGATAACTATAGTACGGGTAATTACTACCAAAATGATGAACAATGCGTTATGGGTGTGAACTACCTGTATAACTCTCCCTGGTACGATTTCGTTCGTGGATTCTTAGCTGTGGGAGACTGCATGGCGGGTAACTACCATGATGATCAGTACGGCTTCTTGCAACTCTCTCCGCAGGCTTCCGGTGACTATGCAACGAATATGTCTAAGTCCCTGTGGTCGGTGAACGGTCACTGCTCAACGGTGATTGAGAATATTGTTGCTTCTCAAGGTCCGAGTTCTGCTGTTAAGCGCCAAACCATTGGTGAAGCTTTGGTTTGGAAAGCTGTGGCTTACTTCTACCTCGTTCGCGTTTACGGTGAAGTGCCTATTATTCACAAACCCGCTGACATGATTAATTCCGGTGATTACAACACGGTTTATCGCAACACGAAAGAGAATTTGTATGATTACATTCTTATGATTCTTGAGACGGCTGAAACGCTGTTGCCGAAGAACGCTACTCCTAACGGACGTGTAGATTACTGGTCTGCTCGCGCATTAGAGGCTAAGGTTTATTTGACTATGGCAGGTGTCAGCGGTCAACTGAATCAAGACTATTTGAAGAAAGCATTCGAGATCTCCAAAGACGTGATTGAGAATTCGGGTCGTCATTTGATGACTGATTATGCTGCTATCTTCTACGGTGAGAACAACATCAGCGAAGAGGCTCTTATCTCTTGGATGTGGTCCGGTAAGACGACGGAGGCTTCCGGTTGGACGGCTCAGAACTCCTTCCAAAACGACCTCGCCTTCGGTGAGATGGGTCAGATGAAGGATAACTGGGGTGCTTGGAAAGGTGCTCAAGTGAACCTGCAAGAGGTCTTCGGCGTAACGGCTCTGGATAATCCTGCTACTCGCGCTGACATTGATAAGGATGCTCGTCGTAAAGCTACTTATATGCTTCCGGGTGATGTATATCCTCAATTCTGGAGAACCGTTGGTGGTTTGGACGTGCTGAAAGCTGTGTTCGATAAGGACTATGCCCGCTTCGGTTGCCCCGAGAGTTGGGGTTCCAACACGGGTACGTTCGTATGCGTTAAGCACTGCTTTGGTGATAACGATGACCACATGGCTATGTTCGGTTATGCACCTGCTCGTAACATGACCAGTGCTATAGCTACTCACATTCTTCGTTTAGGTGATATATATTTGGTTAACGCGGAAGCTGCCGTTCTTGGCGGTGGTGACATTGCTTATGGTTGCGCTCGTTTGAACGATGTTCGTCGTCGTTCCATCAAGGACTACAAAGCTGTCAATGGCTATACATTTGATGATGTATGGGTAGAGCGTCGTAAAGAGTTGGCAATGGAAGGTGACCGTTGGTACGACTATGTTCGCGTAAGTTACTACAATCCTGAATATGCTTTGAATAACCCGATTGACGGTTTGAAGATTCAAAAGCGCGGTGACTACTGGAACAAGGATAATACCTATAAGGCATTCTACGAGTCCTACAAGGGCAATGAGAATAACAAAGCCGCTTGGGTTTGGAATCTTGTTGCTGAAGATGGTTCAGAATTCCACTATCCGACCAACGAAGAGAGAGCTCAGCCACAAGCTTATCAAACCTCTTTGTCCAAAGATGTATTCCGTATGCCGATTACGGCTGATGACGTAATCTTCAACGGAAACTTGGCTTCCGATGTTGAGCCAATTAGCGAAAACGTTCGTGAGAAATATACTTACGATTTTTCTAACCTCTAAAAATTAAAACAACAATGAAAAATATAGTTAAATTTGTTGGCATTGTATTGGCTACGGCATTGGTTGCAATGGGTATGACTTCTTGCAAACAAGATCCGTACAAATACGTTGTGTCCAAAGGTCAACCGGTGATTAAGTATGTCACCACGACCGAGGCTTCTGCTGCCGACTCGTTGATTACGGGTGCAGCCACGGAAGCTGTGATCTGCATTGTTGGTGAGAATATGCGTTCAACGAAGGAAGTTTATTTCAATGATTTGAAGGCTATCTTGAGTCCGAGTTTTATCACCGACAATACTATGCTTGTACAAGTTCCGGCATCTATTCCGGGTGAGGTAACGAATGTGATTTACTTCAAGGCCGAGAATGGTGAAACGGTTACTTTCCCCTTTGAGGTGAAAGTTCCCGGACCGACGGTTACCGGTACGGTTTGCGAATATGTATTGCCCGGTAAACAAGGTGTTTTGACCGGAAACTATTTCGTGGACGATCCTAATGTGCCGTTAGAGGTTGTTATGCCTGATGGTCAGAATGCTGAAATCGTAAGCTTTACGCAAACGCAATTAACCTATGTTGTTCCCGAAGGAAGCACCGCAAGCGGTCAGATTAAGGTTAAGACCATTTATGGTAGCTGCTTGAGTAGCTTTAACTTCAACGACAAGACCAACATCCTATTTGACTGGGATGCTGATGAGGCTTCGTTAGTTACTCCTTACGGTAAAGCTAATGGTTGGCAACCGGCTACGGCTCATATTGGCATAATGCCCGACGTAGAACCGATTGACGGTAAATACATTTACTTCACGGGTGACTTGGTTGCAGGTCCCGGTGCTGTATGGGATGAAGGTCCTTGGAGCTTCACTTTCTGGCCCGGAGATAACTGGGGAACCGTTTATCCGAACTTACAAGAGAATCCTGAGTTTGCTGCTATCTTGGCTGCTAACAAGTGGGATGCTCTCAAACTCAAATTTGAGGTATGTGTTCCGAAGGCAAGTCCTTGGGCTGCTCAAGGTTTAGGTATCTACTTCACTCCGAAGAGTACGGTTGATGGTACGAACCAAGGCAACAGTTACTATGCTGATGCCGCTTTCCCGCGTGCATGGTATATTCCATGGAAGGATAGCGGAAGCTTCGATACCAATGGTGAGTGGGTTACTGTTACTATTCCGATGACTGAGTTTAAGTACAACCACGAAGGTAATGCTGTAAGTAGCATTGACGAAACGTACTTTGATGGTATGTCTATGTTCTTGTGGAACGGCGGTGTACAAGGTACTGATTGCCACGCTTTCGTTGCTGTAGATAATATTCGTGTAGTGCCCTAATGCTTAAAAAATAACGAATTATGAAAACATTCAATAAATTTATGATGTTGGTAGGTCTCGCCGTAATGGCGAGCCTGACCATCACCTCTTGCAAGGTGGATGAGCCGAAGACTAATCCGCTGGACAAGAAAGGTGTGAACCTGGTCGCATTTGGACCTAACCCCGTTGCACGTGGTGGTTATATGCGCTTTATGGGTACGGGAATGGATCAAATCGCTTCGGTTACTTTGGCAGGTCAAGAACTGACCATCGAGCCGGTAAGTAGCGAAGAGTTTAAAACCCTTATTCCGCAAGATGCTAAGATCGGTGACGTTGTTTTAAAGACGAAAGCCGGTGAAGAAATCGTTGGTAAACGTCAAGTGACCTACACCGAACCCGTTGGTTTCGATGCCGAGAAGCCGTTTGATCCTGCTACCATTAAAGCCGGTAAAACACTGACTATCAATGGTGAGTACCTCAATCTGGTAACGAAGGTTATCTTTGCTGATGGTGTTGAAGTTACCAAGTTTAAAGAGAAAGATCGTAAGCACATTGTGATTGAGAACTTCCCTGCTGAAGCACAAACAGGTAAGGTTACCTTGTCGTTTGTAGCTACGGGTGACACAATGGCTCAAGAGATTCCTTCCGAGGTTAAGTTAGACGTTGTTCTCCCGACGGTTAAAAAGATTGCTGAGTTCAAAGAAGTTAAAGCCGGTCAAGTTATCGTGATTGCCGGTGACAACTTGGATTTGGTAACCGCTGCTCTTTCGACCACGGGTGACTCTCTTGAGTACATCGTTTTGCCTGGAGGCAAAGAGATTGACATCACGATGCCTGAGGTAGTAATGGACGGAACGATTAATATCGTAGTTGCTTCCGGCATTCAAATTCCGGTGGCTACTATTGGTGTTGCTCTGCCGAAGGTTTCTTCTGTAGAAGGTAATAAGGATGTTAAAGAAGGTAGCATCGTTACCATTAACGGTACCGACATGACCATCGTTTCGGGTATCAACTTTGTTGACATCAGTGGTAATGCTATCACCGTAGATGGTGAAAAAATGATGGTTACGGATACCAAAGTTACAGCTGTTGTACCGGCTAATGCGGTTACAGGTGCTATGGTAATCAAGACTACTGCCAATATTGATGTGACAGACACGACACTTGCTATCGTAACCCTCAAGCCTGCTCTTACGGAGTTTGTTCCTGCTGAGGTTCCTATGGGTGGTTCGGTATTTGCTACGGGTACGAATTTTGACCTTGTTAAAAACATTCAGTTGGCAGGTGGTGCTGTTGTAGAACCTTATGGAGGTTGTGCAACCTATTTCCACTTCGACATTCCTTATGCTGATGCTGAGACAGGTAAGATTACGCTGAACATGGCTAACGGTGAGACCGTAACTCCCGAATTTGAGTTGACAATCAATCCTCCGTTGTGCGCATACGTAGTAGCATGGCCCGAACTCGTTGACGGTGAACCTGTCCAAGCCGGTACTTTGCTGCGCGTGCAAGTTGCTAACCGCGACAAATTGACGAAAGTTGAAATCAACGGTGAAGACTGCGCATTCTTGTTCAATGGCGATGATATTGTTTATATCAGTATTCCTGAGAGTGCCGGTGCTAACAGTAAGGTTAAACTCATCTCCGAAGGTCTGGGTGAAATTGAATACGATTATACATTCAAACCTAATACAGAGGTTACTTATGTATTGTGGAGTGGCATTAAAGAAGTTACCGGCTGGACCGGTTGGGAGTTTGGTAAAGGCGACGGAGAAGATCCTGCTTACCTCACTAATTTACCCTTGCAAGCAGGTGACGTTATGCGTATCTGGATTTCTCCTGTGGATGGTTGGACTATCCAATTCAACGCCGGAGACTGGACCAACTTCCGCGCTGACGAATTTGGCATGGTATCCGATGCTGATTGGCCAACCAATATTAATGCAGCCAATGCAGATGTGTCGAAAGGTTATGTTGAATTGCCTTTTGATGGTGCAGCTGTAGCTAAATTGTTAGAACATACCCCGGCTTGGGCTGCCTTCGTTATCAATGGTGATAAAGTGCTTATCAATAAGATTGATTTGGTTCGCCATATTTCGTTAGAGGTTGATATAAAAGGCTTTGCACAGTGGATGACAGGTGAGGCTATTACCTATCCGTTTACTCCTTCTTGGAGCGATGGTCCGGGTAAAGGATATTTATTCCGTTCCGATTTGCAAGCCCTCAATCTGAAGGCCGGTAAGTCTAAGGTTATTGTCTATAAGACTACCGAAAGTAAAGGACAACTTCAATGGTGCAATCCTTCCGGTTGGGGAGCATTGACTACGTTCGCCGATTGGGATGGTACAGAGAGTGCTCTGGAGTGGGTTCTTAATGAAGATGCAATTAAATGTGTCTCTGGAGATTTTACCGATGGATCTGATCACGCATTCTACTTCCAAGGTGATGGAATGGAAATAACCAAGATTACGATACTCCCGTAAGGAATTTATTAACTTAAAAACAACATAAAGATGAAAAGAATATCTTTGTTTCTGAGCTGCTTATTTATAGCAGTGAGTATGTTTGCAAGTAACCTCTCCGGCTTGTTAAACAAGGTGGGAGTGGAGTACGATTAC
>JAZRWG010000017.1:0-38378 GCA_045599545.1 Paludibacteraceae bacterium
ACAGAATTGTCATTGAGAAGGATATAGATGAAGAAACCGGAGATCTCCTTGGATGGTTGTATATAGGTGAAGATACCGATACGACATACCTTGTTCAAGTAGTAGGCGCAGAAAAATACGGAACTTTCTCTTATGCTGATAGTACATTAGGAGATTACTACTTAAATATCTTCCCCTCGAGCGAAGAAGGAAAGGCAATTCCATTCTATGAAGGTGAGGTTACTATCGTAGAAGACGAAGAGGGTATCAAACTAACCGGTCTAATGACTGGCGATGACGAGAAAGCCTATGTCCTCAATTGGATTCTGCCTGCCGGCATCCTTCAATACGACACCGACGCTCCGTTTGAGGCTGAGTTCAAATACTACCAGATGGAGGCTTCTCTCGACAATGGTGAGATTGACATCTATGCTGACGATGGTGAAAAAATAATGAAGTTAGTATTGTTTACCGATCCTACCGCTACTGAGATTCCTACCGGAACGTATGTTATCTCTGACACACAAGAAGCCGGTACGGCTCTCCAATCTGTAGGTTATGACGACAGAGAAGGTGCTACTCCTTGCTGTGCTGCTACATTAGTAGAAGACGAAGGTATATTGTACTTGAATGATATATGGTTCCTCGTTGAGGGTACGATTACGCTCAGCTATGACGAGTACGGCAAGCTGAAAGTCGTTGTTGACGGTGAGAACTCCTACGGTCAACCCGTTAAGGCTGTTATCGCTTACGAGAAGATTGAGCCGAAAAACACCGTTACGATTGCTGACGCAGAGTTCTATATCTACGAAGGTTGGATAGAGGAATATGGTATCGTTAACTTCTACGGAGGCAATGAAGAATTTGGGTTTGACCTCTATGCATATTCAGATACCCTCTTTGGTAACTTCACGAATGACATTGATTTCATGGATTGCGGACTCTACATTGATACCGTTGAACTTGGTGTTATCGACGCTAACCTGTTAGAGGTTACCTTGGATGGTAAGGACATTACCTTCAAGGCGGAAGTATTAGGTTCGGATACCGTTCTCTATGTTATCACCACTACCGGTTACTATGGCGCACTGGATTACGATACCAACGATGATTACGAAGGGGTATATGAATTTGAGGATGTGGTATTCAATCAAACGGCTGTAGACGATGCGAACTATATCATAATCGAAGGTGAGAATGAAGCAGGAGATTATTTCGCTCTTGCTATTGAAGGTAAACTGACTGACGAAGGCGCTATCGCTGCCGGCGAATACACTGAGGTTTGGGCTTCCTTCGGTTTGGATGAAGAATACTATCCCTCTATATCCTTCGTATGGGATGCTGAAGATTACTTGTGGTTCATCCAAAGCGGTAAACTGACCGTTTATGAGAATGGTGCCATGTTCTTCGAGGGTCTCAACTCGTATGACAAGAACGTAACCATCACCGTTAACGAAGAACCTACCGCTCTTATCAACACGAAGGCTACCATGAAAGCCGTTAAGGCTCTCAAGAACGGCATGATCGTTATCAAAAAGAACGGCAAGGCTTACAACGTACTTGGCATTGCTCTCTAATCCTAGAAATCCTAGAAATCCTAGAAAGTCTAGAAAGTCTAGTTAGTCTAGATAATCTAGTCAGTCTAGTTAGTCTAGAAAAAAAGGAGGTTGTCCCGATGGGATGACCTCTTTTTTTACCCTACCCCTCTACTCCTCTACTCCTCTACTCCCCTTCCACTCGTTTTCCATGTCCATTCGGCCGCAAAATAGACATAACATGAGAAAAAAGCAAATAAAATTTGCATATGTCACAAATATTTTGTAATTTTGCGAGCAAAATTAGAAGGAACTAAACAATAACTCAATATACTACATGAAAAAGTACAATTTTAATGCAGGACCCAGTATCCTGCCACAAGAAGTGATTAAGCAAACGGCCGAAGCCGTCATCGACTTCCAAGGCGAGGGACTCTCCCTTCTCGAGATCTCCCACCGCGCCAAGTATTTCCAACCCGTCATGGACGAAGCCGAAGCCCTTATGAAAGAGCTGCTCCATATCCCCGACGGTTACCGCGTGCTCTTCCTCGGCGGCGGCGCCAGCCTACAGTTCTGCATGGTGCCCTTTAACCTGCTCGAGCACAAAGCCGCCTACCTGAACACCGGCGTTTGGTCCAAGAAAGCCATGAAGGAAGCCAAAGGGTTTGGCGAAGTAGTCGAACTCGCCGCCTCCACGAGCTCCATCCCCACCGATTACGTCGTGCCGCAAGACTGCGACTACATGCACATAACGACCAATAACACCATCTTCGGTACCGAGATCAGCGACCGCAAACTGCAAGAGATTTACGCCAAGAAAGGTTCCGTTCGCCTCGTAGCGGATATGTCATCCGACATCCTCTCCCGCCCCATCGACGTGAGCCAATATGATATCATCTTCGGCGGTGCCCAAAAGAACTTATCCGCTGCCGGCGTTACTTTCGTCATCGTCAAGGAAGAATGCTTAGGTCACGTGAGCCGTTTCATCCCCACGATGCTTGACTACCGCACCCACACGGAGAACGGGTCGATGTTCAACACCCCGCCCGTGCTGCCCGTCTATACGGCTCTGCTCACCCTGCGCTGGCTCAAAGCCAACGGCGGCGTAGAATGGATAGAGGCGCGCAACAAAGCCAAAGCCGAGTTGCTGTATAAATGCATTGACAACTCCAAACTGTTCATGCCTACCATCACCGAACTGGAGGACCGCAGCCGCATGAACATATGCTTTGTGCTCAAACCGCAATACGAGGACCTGTTTGACGAGTTCTTTACCTTCGCTTCCAAGCGCGGCATGGTCGGAATCAAGGGTCACCGCCTGGTGGGTGGTTTCCGTGCCTCCTGCTATAACGCGATGGACCTCGAAGGCGTCCAAGCCCTCGTGGACTGCATACACGATTTCGAGAAACTGCATTAAGACAGGAAATATAATTAACAAAACAATCATATGAAAGTATTAGTAGCAACAGAAAAGCCCTTTGCGAAGGTGGCCGTGGACGGCATTCGCGAAGTCGTGGAGCAAGCGGGTTACGAACTCGCCCTAATCGAAAAATATACCGCCAAGCAGCAACTGCTTGACGCTGTCAAGGACGCTGACGCGGTCATCATCCGCTCCGACATTATCGATGCCGAAGTGCTTGATGCCGCCAAGAACCTACGCATTGTCGTTCGCGCCGGTGCCGGGTACGATAACATCGACCTTGCTGCCGCCAGTGCCCATAACGTGGTGGCCATGAACACGCCCGGACAGAACTCCAACGCCGTAGCCGAACTTGCCCTCGGCCTCATGGTCATGGCGGTGCGTAACATGTACAACGGCACCTCCGGCACCGAACTGATGGGCAAGAAACTCGGCATCCACGCCTTCGGTAACGTTGGCCGTAATGTAGCCCGCATCGCCAAAGGTTTTGGCATGGACATCTACGCCTACGACGCTTACTGCCCCGATGAGGCGATGCTCGCCGCCGGTGTGACCCCCGTTCATAGTGCCGAGGAACTGTACCGCACCTGCGATATCGTGAGCCTCCATATCCCCGCTACGGACGAAACGAAGAACAGCATCAACCAAGCCCTCGTCGGCCTCATGCCCAAGAACGGCGTACTCGTCAATACCGCCCGCAAGGAGGTCATCAACGAGGAGGAACTGATCGAACTCATGCAGACCCGCACCGACCTCAAATATATGGCCGATGTCATGCCCGCTGCCGATGCTAAGTTCCGCACCCTCTTTGGCGAGCGTTACTTCGCTACCCCAAAGAAAATGGGTGCCCAGACCGCCGAAGCTAATATCAACGCCGGCATTGCCGCCGCTAAACAGATAGTCGATTATTTCACCACGGGCAACACCCGTTTCCAAGTCAATAAATAGTGAATACGTTACTCCTCCTCTTATCCCTCTTCCTTACCCCCAAGGGAACAGCCGTCACCGAGTTCAACAACGGGGACACGATCTGTATCTTCGCCCCCGAAAGTAACGCGGCTCTCGTGACCCCGGAGAAGACCGATTGGTATCTATTGCCCGACACGACCAACGCAGCCCTCACCGATGCGGACGAGTTCAGCGTACTGAACGGCGACGGCGTAGCCGTCAAGCATAACGGGCAGTGGATGTACCGCTACATCTTTGAGTTAGACACCATCGCGTCCTACGCGCTCACCATCGAACCCGAGTGCCAATCCACGCGCGTAACCCTTAACAAGGACATACCTGCGTTGCGTTATACGGACGCTACCGGCAATAGTAGGCGGCTCAATCGTTCCCTCACTTTCCGTTATCACAACCTCGCTTGGAGGGGCGAGGACGGTTGGACAGACCAAGTGCTCTACACCACCCAACCCGATAATGGCAAAACCTATAACTTGCCCCCTATCTATACCCAAACGGACATCACGATGATAGCCGATTCGGCGTGGCGCGACGAGTTAGGGATGGGTTCCGTGGACGTTTCCGAACAACTGCTATCCCCTATCGCTTATGCTATTCACCCCACCCACGTCACCACCACACGTTGGGAGGGGCAGGAGCAATACAACGAGATAGAGGCTCCCACTAAAGCGGATTTTCTTAGCGGTTCGGGACCCTTGGATATCCTCTTCCAAGCCAACCCCACCCCTACGGCGGAGTGGTTCACGTGGGAGATTTACAAGGGCACGACCTTGCTCTTCTCTCGCCGCGAGACGGATCTGCGTTATCACTTTGAAGAGGGAGGTAACTACACCGTTTCTATCAACGCCACCAACTCCACCTGCGAGTGCGAGAACAACGATTCTACGTGTTATGCCGAGTTTAATGTGGCCATCTCGGAGTCGTACCTCAACGTGCCCAACGTCTTCACACCCAACGGCGACGGCGCGAACGACGAGTTTCGCGTGGATTATAAATCGATTGTGGAGTACCATATCTGGGTCTATAACCGCTGGAATAAACTGGTCTATGAGAGTACCAACCCGATGGAGGGTTGGGACGGCACGATCAACGGTCGTCCCGCGGCTGCCGGTGCGTATTTCTATGTCATCCGCGCCAAGGGCGTGGATGCCGCCCAGGGAGCGAACTTCATGTCTAAAATCAAATATGACAAGAAGCGCAAGTCCGCCAATCCCGAGGAACTTCAATCCCTCCTCGGCATCTACCAATTATCCGGAGATATCAACTTACTGAGATAAAAAAATAAACAACAATCAACAATGAAAAAAGTAACTATTATGGCTATCGCAGCCCTGACACTTGCCTCTTGTGGCAATCCGTTCTTTAACTACAAGAACTGGAAGACTCCTCACGGAGCGTATCCTTTTAACGAAATCAAAACTCAACATTACGAGCCTGCCTTTGAAGAGGCCTTCAAACAAGGTCTGGCGGATATTGACGCCATCGTCAATAACCCCGAAGCGCCCACGTTTGAAAACACCATCGAAGCCTACGAGCGTAGCGGCGAGATGCTCACCGTAGTGGCGGGTTGCTTCTACAACCTCGCCTCCTCCGAGACGAACGAGCAGATGCAAGAACTCGAGATGAAGCTCAGTCCTAAGTTCAGCGAGTACTCTACCTCTATCCTCCTCAACGAGGGTCTGTTCCAACGTATACGGCTCGTTTATGACCAACGCGAAAGCCTCGACCTTCGTCCCGACCAACGTCTGTTGCTGGACGATGTATATGAGGGCTTTGCCGAAAACGGCGCCAACCTCAGCCCCGAGGACAAAGAGACCTATCGTCAACTGAGTATGCGTTTGAGCGAACTGACCACGACCTTTGGTCAGAACGCACTCAATGCCACCAACGCGTGGACTTATGTTATTGAGGACGAGGAACAGATGCTCGGTCTCAACGAGGACACGAAAGCGCTGCTGCTCAATAATGGTAAGAAGTACGGTCAAGAGGGTAAGTATGTACTGGACCTCAAGCCCACCACTTACATCCCCGTCATGCAAGACTGTGACTGCCGCGCGGTTCGTCAGTTGCTGTATATGGCCTATAACCAACGCGCCTTAGGCGGCGAGTTCGATAACACGCCCGTGATCGTGGAGATTGCCAACACCCGTTTGGCTATCGCCCAACTGTTCGGCAAAAAAGACTACGCACAAAAAGCACTGCATAAACGTTGCGCCGAGAACGAAGAGAATGTGATGAACTTCCTCAATAACCTGCGCGACGGGTATATGTCCGCTGCCCACAAAGAGGTGAAGGAACTGCAAGCGTTTGCGGCTTCCTTAGGCTTCAACGAACCTCTCCGCGCGTGGGATTGGAGTTACTACAGCAAGAAACTCAAGGACGCTAAATACAGCATCTCGGATGATGTTCTTCGTCCCTATTTCAAACTGGAGAATGTGATTGACGGCGTGTTCGGATTGGCTAAGCGCCTGTATGGAATCACGTTTGTAGAGAACAAGGACATCCCCGTTTATAATCCCGAAGTGAAGGCCTACGAGGTCTTCGATGCCGAGGGCAATTATTTGGCTGTTTACTATGCCGACTTCCACCCGCGGGACGGCAAGCGTGCCGGTGCATGGATGAACGATTTCCAAGGTCAATACATCCTGCCCGACGGCACGGATCATCGCCCGCATATCGTGAATGTGATGAACTTCACGCGCTCCACCGAGACCAAACCCGCCTTGCTCACCTACGATGAGGTGGAGACCTTCTTGCACGAGTTCGGTCATGCCCTGCACGGCATGCTCACCCGTTGTCACTATGCTTCGCAAAGCGGAACATCGGTGCCTCGCGACTTCGTGGAACTGCCCTCGCAGTTCAATGAGAACTTCCTGAGCGAGAAAGAGTTCCTTGACACTTTTGCTCGTCACTATGAAACGAACGAACCTATCTCGCAGGACTTGATTGATAAGATTCAGCAAGCCAACACCTATCATGCTGCCTACGCTTGCGTTCGCCAACTGAGTTTTGGCTACCTGGATATGGCATACCATATGATTGACAAGCCCTTCGTGGTGGAGAACAACGACACCTTGGCTTCGGTGGTTGCGTTTACGAATAAGGCGATGGATCAGGTGGCGGTTCTGCCCACCGTTCCCGGAACGCAGATGGTGACTGGTTTCACGCACATCTTTGATGGCGGTTATGCAGCCGGTTACTATTCGTATAAATGGGCAGAGGTGCTGGATGCCGATGCTTTCAGCGTCTTCCAAGCAGCGCAAGCAGAGCGTGGTTCGATCTTTGATAAGCAAGCTGCCGATGCTTTCCGCACGAATATCTTAGAGAAGGGCGGAACGGAGGAGGCGATGGTTCTGTACCGCCGCTTCCGCGGAGGCGAACCCACCATCGATGCGTTACTGAAAAGAGACGGATTGAAGAAGTAAACTATTTCCACCAATCGTCGGCGGAAACGCAAATAAGACGACTTAGTTCATTCATAACGAGGCACATCTCTCTTGAGACTTGTGCCTCTTTTTGATAGAGGTAATCCCAACAACTGATTTGTAGTAGTTGGCCTTCGGCGCAAGCATAGAAACTACGACCGGAGGGTTTGTAATTCTCGGTGAATCCGTTGTCCACGATTTCTATGATGGGCAGTCCTTCGGTTAAGAGTTGCTTGCGTATCTCGCGCTCTTGAGCGCTGATAAAGGCGGATACAATGACTACTCCTTGGCGTGCAGCCGCCAGAACCGCTTGCGTTTGTTCTGCAATGCGATTAGCATCCGCACGATGGCAGATAAGGGGTAGTTTATGAGGCACTAAGAGTAAGTCTCGCTTTCCAATATAGGCAAGGGCCAATTGGTTTTTCGATATATCGAGAAAGGATAGCCGCTCGCGCAGTCTCTCCATAGCTGCTAAGACAGCATCCGGGTGTTTCCCTAAATAGGAGTCCGCTTGCAAAGCGGATAGGACTCGTTGCTCAGTCCAGTTTTGCGAGGATTGGTTACGAAATATCGAAAAGCAGTCCCTCCGCTGCCGCTTGATATAGAGCCGTTCCGGGTTGGTGCGGATATAGTTGATTTTGGTTTCTATTTGCTCTTCGGTGAAGGGCTCTGTTTCGTTATAGCCGGTACTAAATAATGCCGGTCCTCGACGAGAGGTAAAGTGGTCGTTATCCACCCATTTTACATCCGTTACGCCATCCGTGCGTCCTTTCATCGTGTGCCAAGGTATTCCTAAGATATCCCAATAAGCATGCGTGCAACCAATTTCAAACCCCTTGATAATCTTACCCAAATCAATTCCGGGATGAGACGCGGTTAGATGCATTAGACCATGAAAATGATCCGGCATAACTTGCGCCTCAATAAGTTGAACATTGGGATAATGAGCCGGTATCTCATGCCAACAACGAAGAACTTTTTCTCCTAATGCCGTAAGGCGGCACTCAATATGCGAGGGTTGTGAATTGATTTGCTCTCGAATATCTCCTAAAATAGGAAGCCGATCATGAACGCTAAGCGTAACAAAGAAATATCCTTCGGTATAATCTACCAAAGGATCTCTTTGTAAAGCCCTCGGCTTGGCGTTGTTAAACTCTTGAATAGCATAAGAACGCTTTTCTTCCTTGGTGAACTTGTGAAATGGACTCATTGGATTTTGATATTCGAGAAATTTTGCGCTGCAAAGGTACTACTTTTTTCTAATATATGCAAATTTTTCTTCGCTTTTTCCACGTTTAGAAAAAGGACGATAGATTAATCTAAATAAAGGGTGTCATAAATACAGGGAGATAAGTCATCTCCTGATCTTGATACAAATCTTTGGCATAGATTAAATAGCGATTTCTAATCCTGGAAGAAAATTTCTTGCAAAAAGCATCTAGGGAAGCATGTGTCTTGTAGCCGGACGATTTGACCTCTATAGGGCAGACCTTGCTCCCTCGAGAAAGAAGAAAATCTATTTCATAATTGTGATTTTCATCTTTTGGGAATGTATAATAGAACAAGCGATTTCCCGATGCGCGGAGCATTTGGGCGACAAGATTTTCATACACATAGCCCAAATTGGCGGATAACTTGTCATTCAACAATTTAGCATACAATTCATTATCTATGTATTTTTTATCCCAGAAAGCTAATGTAACAAATAAACCGGTATCCCCAACATAGAGTTTATATTTGCTACTATCAGCAGTAAGCGACATACCAACATTCGGGTCATTCGTGTGATAAGCGATGTTGATAGTTTTGCTATCCTCTAACTCGCGAATATAGGTTAAGGTAGATTCTTGAGTTAGGTTTCCTATTACCGGTGATGGATAATAACGGGATACATTTTTACTCAATTGGGCAGGAATAGACTCAAACAGACGAGATAGATTTCCAGAATTATCAATTTTACGAAAATCATCCATATAGAGATTAATAATCTCTCTCTTAACAGAATCAACTTGTCGAAGGTCTTTTGTACCTAAATATTTACTGATTGCTTGTGGCATTCCTCCGACTAACATATAGAGCCGTAGGTCACGCATCTTCTTACGAATAAGCCCATTCCCTAATGGCTGATTCTTAATTAAAAATTGATTGAGTAACTGAAAGGTTTGGTCACCCAACGCCCACTGAAATTCTTCGTAATCCATCGGGAACATCTCTATCCGATGTTCTTCACTTGGAATGAGAATGTTTTTGATGTTTTTGCGAATACTAATAAGCGACCCTGTTTCAATATAATCATATCGTCCGTCTGCCACTAAATGTTTGATAGCTTGTCGGGCACGAGGACAAAATTGTACTTCATCAAAAACAATAACAGACTCCCGAGGATAAAGTGTTGTACTATATTCGGCTTGAAGCATTAAAAACAAATTGTCCAAGTCGGATATGTCGTCAAATAACTGAAGTACCTTCTTCGAGGCAATCGCAAAATCAATGAAAATATACGACTTATATTCATGTTGGACAAATTGACGTACAATAGTTGATTTACCAATACGCCTTGCACCCTCAATTAGAAGTGCGTACTGACCAGCCATATCTTGCTTCCAAGAAAGCATTTCTTGATAAATCTTGCGTTGAAAAATGTGCTCCATAATTAAAAGATTTCGAAAAACTGGCTGCAAAGATACTAAAAATAAATGATATATGCAAATATTTTTAGACAAAAATCGTACTACACCAAAATTTAATACATTAAAATATCGTCTCACACCAAAATTTATAGGTAGAACAGAAAAAATACTCATAAGCCAAAAATAATTGATGTTTTTTGTAAAAAAAAGAAAAATAGGTCTAAGGAGCACAAAAAAAGGGCAACCTTGCGGTCGCCCTTGATGATTAATCGAAATTCGATTAACTGCGATTAGTTAGCAGGAGTGAAGGTAGCTTTTTGAGTGCTGAAATCAACAACTACATTCAATTTAGCACCCGTAGCAGCCGTGAAGTTATATTCACCATAACCGACGAAATCAAACTCACCACCGGCAGTAACTTCTGTATTATCAACGCCACCTACACGTGCAGCATTAACTGCATTCCAATCATCACTCTTAACAGAGGTGAATGCGAAGTAAGCAGTACCATCACCTTGTGCGCTAATAGTGGTAGAGAACTTATCACCCTCTTTGGTCATCTCAATACCTTCAGCAGGAGTCCAATCATTGCCATTTACATTACCGATAAGATAGAGTACATCCGGAGTAGTCAGTTTAGAGGGTTCGGGTTTCTCTTCCTCGCAGAAAGGTAATTCGGTGGTAACACCAACGAAACCGGCGATGTTATCAATAACCATAACGTCAGAAACAGTCATATTACCAGCAATCTTAGCAACGCAAGTGTCGCCTTGTGCAGGAGCAGTGGGATACATCTCAAGATCCCATTCATGACCTTCCTCGCAACCAACATTAACAACAATATACTTATACTCCTTACCAAGAGCTAATTTCTCAATTGCAATGGTGAATTGGTTATCACTAACGCGAGTCATCTCAAGAGCTTCGCCATCAGCAGCTTTCCAACCTGCTTCCGGGAAATCACCAACGATAGCCACTTTCTTGTCAGCAGGAACAGCAGCCTCTACATTCAAAGTGAAGTTAATGGTGTAGGTCTCAGCCTTCACGCAAGGATCCTCTTTGAAGCCATAGCTACGAACGAAGATAACGCTGGAGTTCTTCTTAACAATAATCTTGGTCTCGGTCTCATACTCAACTGCAAACTCAGCATCACCGCTGATCAGTTCGCAAGGATGCTCCTCGGAGCCAATCCATTGATAGTTCCAAGAAGACGGGAAAGTACCATCCTCTGCTAATGCGCAAGGTTTACCTTCCAGCACGGGTTCTGCCGCAGGATCTTTGGGAGTAACCACTGCTTTGTACCAGTTGGTGTAACCCTCAATCTTCTCAAACTTAACCATAGAAGCAGCATCCGTTCCATAGTCATTGTAACTACCGGCAAATACAAGACCGTTGCACTCGCTGTAATTAACAGCGTTCCAAACAATAGTAACAGCACCTTCCGTAGCAGCTACCTCAGGAACAGTTTTCTTGATTTCGGGGTCGTCATTACCCTTGTTTTTTTTGCAACCAACCATTACCATGGAAAGAGTTGCGATAGCCATAAAGGCTAAAAACATTTTCTTCATAATAAAAGAATTTTTTGTTTGTTAATAGATTAATAATGAATTAAAAAAGGATTGTTTTTGAAGTTCATTATTGGACTTCATATCCTTTGTTTTGTTTCAATTTAGTGTTAGCCGTAACTTCGCTCAGCGGTAGCGGATAAAGATTACGATAATCCTCCGGAGCGCAGTTGATACCTAATAACTCACCTGCCTTAAACTCCCAACGGTAGCCGGAATTAGCATAACTACCGGTGAAGACATTAAAGCGAATCATATCCGAACGACGAATGCCTTCGCTATACAACTCACGACCACGCTCATCCAAGATATTCTTTCCACCCATAATACCCACTTTATCGGTGATATTCCAACCGGTAACATTAGCCTTAGCCTCATCCTTAATCGAACGACGACGAACGATATTAACCGCTTCATCCGCCGTTAAGCCATTACGCACTTCACCACCACGGAGAACTGCCTCGGCATAGTTCAAATAAACCTCTGCCAAACGCATCAACGGAAGATCCATATCCGGATGCTTCGAATCACTGGTAACGCGATCCGGATCAGCGGGTAAGTTCAAGAACTTAGTAATACCCCAACCCGACAGGAAATCGTCGGATTTATTCGTCTTCCAGAATTGGCAAACATACTTATCGGAACCATCCTTCGTGGAGTTCACGAAGCAAGCACGAGCATCACCGGTAGCGGCAATAATCTCTTCTTGCGCGCCCCAATAGGGACCATAAACGGATTTAGCTTTCATCTCCGTTGTGATAGCATCCGCAATAGGAGAATGATACTTGCTCTCGTCAATGAACAAGCCAATCAATTGAGCACGGGAACGAATACACTTCCACGACTCGGTACTTCCGTGAGCAGCCATACCATCCGTGTAGCAAGAAGCAATCAAGAAGAGTGAACCACCCCAAGACTGCGTCATTTGACCATCTTGGCAAATGGGCAAAATAATCTCCTTGTATGCCTGATTCTTACCGCCTAAATTATCGTTATCCGACATAAACAGATGTTGATATTCAGGAGCTAACGAGTAAGCACCGCAACTGATAAGTTTATCGGCATAAAGGGTCGCCTTATCATATTCTTCCTTCAGATTCAATTTTTGCACACCATTGCGGTCAACACCATAAACACCGGCATTAAGGCACGTACGGCTCAACAGCAACCAAGCAGCCGCTGCATCCACACGATAATAACTCTTACGCTGACCGGCAGGAGCTAACAACGTAGCAACATCCTCTAACTCTTGAACGAGCCACTTATACAAGTCAGGACGCTCAATTTGGTCGGGTAACTCCGTCAAACCGGATTTGGTTACAAATGGTACATTGCCGAACATATCCAGTAAATACCAGTAGTTGAGGGCACGGATAAAGCGAACCTCAGCTTGTTGATACGAATCCGCCTTTTCAGCAGCATCCGACTCACTACCGAACTTATCCAAGAACAAGTTGCACAATGTGATATCAAAATACAAACGAGCATACAAACCTTTTACCAATGTATTAGATGCCGTCCATTTCATTTTACGAACATCATCAACACCTACATCCGGCCAAATCCAGAAGATTTGGTCAGCGGGGAACTCTTGCAACTCGTAAGACATACGGTATAAGGAAGAAGTACCTTCATCCACACCGGCTACGTCTCCACTACCATCAGGACCCTTTTGACCGGTCAATCCTAAGGTTGCATAAACCTTGACGAATAGAGAATTCAAATCTACCGTCGAAGAACTATTGGGATCAATAGATTCTACCTTCAAGTCATTAACGCAAGAGGTCATTCCCAAGGTTAAGACTGAACAAAGGATTACAAAATATTTTTTCATAATGATTCTACTATATAAGGGTTAATTAAAAGTGCAGACTGAAACCAACAATGGCCGTGAGAGAACGAGGATAGATGTTTCTATCAATACCACCAAAGACTTCAGGATCCAAACCGCTATATTTGGAGAATACGCACGGGTTAGATACGGTAGCAAAAACACGAGCATTGATCTTCGGTTTCTCAATCGTATAACCAAGGGTAATGTTGTCAATTCGCAAGAAGGAAGCGTTCTCAACAAAGACATCCATCTTGTAAGCATTCGAACCGGTGGCAACGGTTTGCGAGTTGGTAATACGAGCATAAATGCTCTCCGTTCCAACTAACACATTCGTATAACCATCCTCACGAGCCGGCGTTGCAAGCGAACTCATCTTACCTGCCTTTACATCGTTGTAAACATAGTTGCCGATATTCGAACGAAGCGAAAGACCTAAGTCAAAGTTATAGAATTGGAACTTCGTTTGGAAACCAATAGTAACGGGAGCCATCGGATTATGATAAGCTATCAGGTCGTTCTCATCAATCTTACCATCGGGCTGGCCCGTAGTCTTATCTGGCTGGTCAACAATCTCATAACCGCCCTCTTCATTGAGCGTTGTCTGATATACCCAGAAAGTATTCGCTGCATAACCGGCTTGGTGACGCTGAATGGTATTACCCGTACCGGAAGAAATGCCACCGGTCTCAACGTAATAGTCCTCGTCTCCACCTGATAAATCCAAAATCTTATTCTGGTTGTAGGTAAGGTTAAAACCTAAATCCCACTTGAAGTTCTTGCGGTCAACCGGAACAGCATTGAAAGTAAATTCAACACCTTGGTTGCTCAACGAACCGATGTTCGAAACCACTTGGTTCTTGAAGTTCATTCCGGCAGCTACATCCACAAACGAAATCAAGTCTTTCGTGACACGATAGTAGTAGTCAGCAGCCATCGTGATACGGTTATTGAGGAAACCGAAGTCCATACCTACGTTATAAGTCGTGGTCTTCTCCCAAGTCAGGTCTTGGTTATAAGCCTCCGGACGATAGGTCTTATAGTAAACATATTTACCATTTTCATCAATCTCACCCAAAGAATAGTAAGCATGCTCTTTACTCTGAGTGTACAAAATAAGTGCAGGATAATCACCCTGACCGATATCTTGCTGACCGGTAATACCCCAACCTAAACGAAGTTTCCATTCGCTCAATTTGTTGTTGTCCTTAAAGAAGGTCTCCTTAATCTTCCAACCTAAAGCAACGGACGGGAACACACCCCATTGCTTGTTCTCACCTTTCGCATTCTTGGGCGAGAAACGAGAAGAACCATCACCGCGGACGGTAGCCGTAATCATCAATTGATTCCAACCAACGTAGTTCACACGACCGAAGAAAGATACTAAGTAGTTCTCACTTGCCCATGCATCGGTCCAACGATTGTATTCCTGACCTGCCAACGGATTGCCGGCAGCATCATTCCACTTGTAACCATCTTGATAACGACCATTACCATCCGAGTTACCCCAGTTCTTAAAGTGTTGCCACTCATAACCGACCATGGCATCAAAGTGTTGGTTTGCCTTCTCCCAATCGTGACCATATTGAGCGTAGCAGTTAAATTGGAGATTATATTTATGCTTTTGGGTGTAACCATCCCAAGCATAATAGTTGTTAACATCATAACTGGTGGGCAAACAAATGGTATTTTGCTTACCATAGGAATAGTCGGCACCAAAATTAGCATGGAGCATCAAATCTTCTAAACCATGAACCTTATAGGTCGCTTCAAGGTTTCCGATAAAAGCACCGGATTTAGCTTTATCATCCTTGTTGTAGATTTGAGCTACCGGGTTTTGAGGAACATTGGTGTTAGAAGTAAATTTCCAAGTATCATCAAACACGTCCTTGTCTGCAATAGCCTTCTCTGTTTGATAATACTCTCCATATTCATGGTGAGCATCACTCTTAACCGGACGCGTAGGATCAAATGCTAAAGCGGAACCAATGACATCACCACCATCCGTGTAGGTATTCTGAATATACATTCCCTTGGCATTGATATTAAACATCAAGTGCTTATCCAAGAAAGAAGGATTGAGATTTAAGGAAGCGGTTACGCGCTGCATTTGCGAAGTCTTAATCGTACCGTTCTCCAACGTATAACCAACGGATGCACGATAAGGCATATCGCAATTCTTATCCTTGAAGCCACCCATAACAGAGAAATTATGGTCGGTCGAAATGCCTACGCGAGTCACTTCTTTTTGCCAATCCGTATTCGCATCGCCCAATTTCTCTGCGATATTACCATAAACATCCGAGTATTTGGTCAAGAAATCACGATACTGATTGGCATTCATTGCCTGCAAACGATTCGTAATCACATTCGAACTTACATTCGCCTCGTAAGAGAATTTCGGTTTACTTCCGGCAGTACCTTTTTTGGTAGTAATAATGATGACACCATTACTTGCACGGCTACCATAGATAGCGGTTGCCGAAGCGTCTTTCAAAACCGTAAAGGTCTCAATATCGTTCGGGTTCACCATCGAAAGCGGGTTACTTACACCCTGAATACCATTGTTATCCATTGCCAAACCATCGATAACGATTAACGGGTCGTTACTTGCGCTCAGAGACGATCCACCACGAATACGAATCGTAGCACCACCACCGGGAGCACCACCATCGGAAGTAACAGCCACACCGGCAATCTTACCGGCAATCATGTCTTGGGCCGTAACTTGAAGACCTTTGTTCTTGTCATCGGGCTTGATGGCCGTAACGGAACCGGTAGCATCGTTCTTTTTAACGGTACCGTAACCGACTACCATCACCTCGTCCAACACTTCCGTGTCTTCTTGGAGGTTTACTTTCATAACTGCCTGAGCGGGCAATTCAACCGCCTTATATCCCATGTAAGAGATTTGCAGCGTTGCATTTGCAGGAGCACTCAGGGTGAAATTACCATCAAAATCGGTCACCGTACCTACCGTTGAGCCTTTCACAATAATGTTTGCTCCGATAATCGGTTCACCATTTGATGCATCCAAAACTGTACCGGTCACAGCCACTTGGGCAAACACTACGCTGGAAATAGCGAGCATCACCAGAGTCATGACAAATGAGAGTTTGTTTTTCATCTTGTGTGTTTTTTTAGTTAATATTTTTTGTTTGTTATAGTTGTTATAGTCGCTATAGTTGCTATAGAAATTACAGGATTATTTTTTTTCCTTGATAGTGATTACACTGATGGCTCCTAACACAAGCAGCGCACCCGCTACGACAAGCATTCCCTCTTGCGCGCCTGCGCATATATATTTAAGGAGCACACCTCCTAATAGGGCTGCTACTATCTGCGGCAAGCAGATTGTGCAGTTAAACAAACCAAGGTAATATCCCATATTATCACCCTTGAGCGAATTAGTCAGAATCGTAAACGGCAAAGCCAGCATAGCAGCCCAAGCAGCTCCTACCAAAGCGTAACTGGCGAAGAGCACCCATTGGTTATGCACAAAGAAGATAGAGGCAAAACCAATCGCACCCACGATGAGCGAAATAGAATAAGCACCCTTATTGCCGAAATGCTTCTCAAGCACCGGTAGAACGGCTGCCCACAAAAGCGAACCTACCGCCTGAATGCAGAACACAACGCCCACCCAGTTACCGGCATTCTGGAAAGCCTCTGCCGCCGTGGAAACACCGTCCCAATCAAAGCATAAGGTAGCAATCGCGCCGTTCGAATAGGTCCACATATACATAAACGCCGCCCAGCAGAAGAACTGAACCAGTCCCACCGTCCAAAACGTACTCGGCGCATTCACAAGCAACTTAATAAAACTCGGCTCCTCTTTCTTCTCCTCCGCCTTCGTATCAATGCCATGGAACGCAGCATACTCCTCGGGATTCATCTCCTTCACCGTCAAAAAAGTATACATTGAGCATAGGATCAGAATAGCCGCACCGATATAGAAACTCCACTTCACACTATCCGGGATAACGCCTTCGGGAGCCGTATTGGCAATACCTATCCACGTAAAGAGAATAGGGAAGACATAGCCGCAAACCGAACCGGCATTGCAAAGGAAGGACTGAATAGAATAAGCCAAACCTTTTTGCTCCTCGTTCACCATATCACCCACCATCATCTTAAACGGCTGCATAGCGATATTGATGCTCGTATCCAAGAACATCAAACTAAACAAACCAAACCACATCGCCGCATTCAGACCCAAGAAAGCTGCCTGCGCAAAGGTGAAGTTACCCGCATTGGGCAGCAGCACCATCACAGCGACCGCAATGAGCGCACCCACCAACAGGTAGGGCTTACGGCGACCCAGTTTGCACCAGGTCTTGTCACTAAACTTGCCAATCAACGGCTGCACAATCATACCCATGAGGGGCGGCAGTATCCAAAAGAAGGATAACTGATGAGGATCAGCACCTAATGTGGCGAAAATACGGGAGATATTGGCACTTTGCAAAGCATAGGCTATTTGTACGCCAAAGAAGCCAAAAGAAAGATTAAAAAGTTGTCCAAACGACAAGTCGCGTTTATTCATACGTATACGTCTTAAACTTAAGCGGCTGCAAAGATAATGAAATATATCGAAACATGCAAATATTTTTACATTTTTCGTCAAAAAAAATGCAATTTGCAGTTTACAATCGGGTTTTTGCAGGGTTATGCTCTCTAAAAAACAAAAAAAAATCGTTTTTACTTGCATATATCAAAAATATTATATATCTTTGCACCCGTTAATGCGATTATTGTATTTTTAATATATGGCAAGACACGAAGATTTGATTGCTGCTTTGCAGCATAATTTTGGGTTTGACTCCTTTAAAGGAAACCAAGAAGCGATTATCAACAACCTTATGGAAGGCAAGGACACGTTTGTGCTTATGCCCACCGGAGGCGGTAAATCGTTATGCTATCAGTTGCCCTCCTTACTCATGGACGGAGTAGCGATTGTTATCTCTCCCCTCATTGCACTCATGAAGAACCAAGTGGACGCAATGCGCAACTATTCGGAAGAGGACGGCGTAGCGCATTTTATCAACTCCTCTCTCTCCCGTCCGGAGATAAACGCTGTGAAGCAAGACGTACTGGATGGAAGAACAAAGTTGCTGTACCTTGCTCCCGAGTCCCTGCAAAAGAACGAGAACGT
Source organism: Paludibacteraceae bacterium (assembly GCA_045599545.1). Taxonomy (GTDB): domain Bacteria; phylum Bacteroidota; class Bacteroidia; order Bacteroidales; family Paludibacteraceae; genus Colicola. The sequence continues at coordinate 18,507 of JAZRWG010000017.1, forward strand.
AGATTTCCTTAAAGGCGTAAAGATATCCTTTTACGCAGTAGATGAGGCACACTGTATTTCCGAATGGGGACACGATTTCCGTCCGGAGTATAGACAAATACGCTCCATGGTGGAGCGCATCGGGAAGGCACCTATCATTGCCCTCACCGCTACGGCTACGCCTAAGGTGCAACACGATATTCAAAAGAATTTGGACATGATGGATGCCACCATCTTTAAGTCCTCCTTTAATCGTCCCAACCTCTATTACGAAGTTCGTCCCAAGACGGAAGATGTGGATAAAGACCTTATTCGCTATATCCGCTCGATGAATGGTAAGTCGGGAATTATCTACTGCCTCGCGCGCAAAGAAGTGGAAGACCTCGCGCAGACCTTACAAGTTAATAACATATCCGCCCTCCCGTACCACGCAGGTATGGATGCTCCCACACGCACGGAGAACCAGGATGCCTTCCTCATGGAGAAATGTCAAGTCATTGTAGCCACCATCGCCTTTGGAATGGGAATCGACAAGCCGGATGTTCGCTTTGTGGTGCATTACGATATACCCAAATCGCTGGAGGGTTACTACCAGGAAACAGGCCGCGCCGGACGCGACGGAGGAGAAGGACAATGTATCTGCTACTATAGCCCCAAGGACATTGAACGCTTGCGTAGGTTCCAACGCGATAAAGCCGTTTCCGAACAGGAGATAGGAAACCTACTGCTCTTTGAAACCCAGCAATATGCCGAATCGTCCATCTGTCGCCGTAAGTTACTGCTGCACTATTTCGGAGAAGATTACGATGAGGACAACTGCGGTTGTTGCGATAACTGCCGCAAAACCTACAAGATGGAGGATTGCGCAGAGATACTGCAATTGGCACTCGAGACCATCGTTCAACTCAACGAGAAATTTAAGGCCGAACATATCGTGGATATCCTGCACGGCAACGAGACAGCCGCAGTTATCAGTTACCACCACGACGGGCTGGAGAACTACGGTGCGGCGGACGATCAAGACGAAGCTACCCTTTACGCTATCCTTCGTCAAGCTATGCTGGCCGGTTATATCCAAAAAGATATAGAATCCTACGGAGACCTTAAGATTACGCCCGATGGACGTAAGTTCCTCAAACGCGGAGGTAAGTTCGAAGTGCCCATTGAAGTGCATAACGAGGACGATGACGAGATCATAGAACCCGCCGGAGGCATCACTTGCGCCGCAGCGGATGACGTACTCTTCTCGATTCTAAAGGATGTGCGCAAGAAGATCAGTAAGCAGCAGGATGTGCCGCCGTTCGTGATTTTCCAAGACCCCTCTTTAGAGGCTATGGCGACCACTTATCCCATCACAATGGAGGAGTTACAGAACATCCCGGGCGTAGGTGCCGGAAAAGCCAAACGATACGGAGACGAGTTTATACGCGTGATTAAGGAATACGTGGAGGAAAACGAGATTATTCGTCCCGAAGACCTGCGCGTGCGCACCGTAGCCAAAGACTCCACCCGTAAAATCAGTATCATTCAAGCCATTGACCGCCGCGTAGCCTTGGATGACCTCGCCGAATCATTGGGCCTATCCATGGAAGAGATGTTGGAGGAGATCGAAGCTATCCTTTATAGCGGAACCAAACTCAACATCAACTACTTTATCAACGAAGTGGTGGACCCCGACGAACTGGCCGATATATACGACTACTTCAAGAGTGCCGATAACGATAATATCAAAGCCGCCATGGAGGAATTAGGCTATGACTACTATGACGAACTGCATGTTCGCCTCGTCCGCATTAAGTTCCATAGCGAATTAGGCAACTAACCCCTACTCCCCTACCCCTCTACTCCCATGCAACACCATCAAATAGATATCATCAGTTTGGGTTGCTCCAAGAATTTAGTGGATTCGGAGCGACTGATGAGGCAACTCGAACTTGCCGGGTGGCGTTGCGTTCCGGATGCAGCCCGTCCAACCGGAGAGATTGCTATTATCAATACCTGTGGATTCATTGGGGACGCCAAAGAGGAGAGTATCAACACGATTCTACAATTCGTGGAGCGCAAGCGCAAAGGCAAACTCAATAAACTCTACGTCATGGGGTGCCTGAGCGAACGCTACCTTCACGACTTAGAGAAAGAGATACCCGAGGTGGATGGCTGGTTTGGCAAGTTCAATTTCATGGAACTAACAAAGGCTATAGGGGCTATAGAAGCTATAGAGACTATAGATTATAGCCGTCTCTACGAACGCAAGTTGACGACGCCTAAGCATTACGCGTACGTGAAGATATCGGAAGGGTGTAACCGCATGTGCTCCTACTGCGCGATTCCGCTGATAACCGGTCGGCATACCTCGCGACCCATGGACGAGATATTGGCCGAGGCACGTTGGCTCGTAGAGCAAGGCGTTCGCGAGTTTAATATCATCGCCCAAGACTTATCCTCCTATGGCTTGGATCTTGCGGGGCACCAACACCGCTTGGCCGAACTGATAGACCAAATGGCGCAGATAGAGGGCGTGGAGTGGATTCGGTTGCATTATGCCTACCCCACCGACTTCCCTTTCGACATCCTGCCCGTCATGGCCAAGCACCCCAATGTGTGCAAGTACCTCGACATAGCTTTGCAACACTGTACCGACCACATGCTCTCGCTTATGCGGCGACATATAACCGCTGCCGAACAAGATGCACTCATAGAGCGTATCCGGCGCGAAGTGCCGGGCATATGTTTGCGCACCACGCTCATGGTAGGGCACCCCGGAGAGACGGAAGAAGATTTTGCTACCCTTAAGCAATGGATAAGCAAGATGCGCTTTGACCGAATGGGTGCTTTTGCCTACTCCGATGAGGAAGGAACCTATGCTAACTTGCACTATAAAGACGATATACCCGCTGAGGTTAAGCAAGCCCGACTGGAAGAACTGATGGCTATTCAGCAACGTATATCCGCCGAATTGATGGAAGCCAAAGTGGGACGCGTGCTGCGCGTTATCATTGACCGCAAGGAGGGCGATATCTATATCGGTCGCACCGAACAAGACAGTCCCGAAGTGGATTGCGAGGTACTCATCACCGCCTCGAAAAAACTAACCATCGGTCATTTTTATAATGTGACCGTCACGAAAGCCGAAGAATTTGATTTATACGCCATATGCTAACCAAAGACTTAATTAACAACATGGCCGGTCAAACCGGGATGACCAAGAAACGCACCGAGGAACTACTCGATGCTACCACGCATGTCATCCTCAAATCCCTTATGGAGGGCAAGACCGTACAATTACAGAACCTTGGTGTTCTGGAAGTGAAAGAACGTAAAGAGCGTACCATCATTCTCCCTAAATCCGGAGAACGCGTGACCACGCCCGCCAAGCGGCAACTCAGTTTCCGCCCGATGGTATCGCTCAAGAATGACCTCAAACAACTGGACAGCCATGAGTAAACTGAATTGGATTGAACTGCGCAAAGCAGTAGCGGCTCATGCAGGAGCCACCGAGCGCGAGGCAACCGCCTTTATGAATGCGCTCATCACCCAGATACAACAGGGTCTGAAGACGGAGCGAGTGGTTCGTATCACGGACTTGGGAACCTTCCGCTTACAGGAAGTGGCTCCCCGCAAGAGTGTGGACGTAACCACGGGTCAACCCATCGTACTCCCCGGATACAATAAGATCGTTTTTACCCCCGAGATCGGTGTAAAAGAACTCGTCCAAACGGGTCAAACGGCTACAGAACAACAAGAAGACAGTCCGTTGCAACGCTTAGGCAAACAGGCGGACGAGATTGTGGCCATCATCAACCGCGACATCAACATCAAGACCCCCGAGCAACCCATACCTCAAGCGCAACCCGTGGCTAAAGCCTATCACTTCACGCGCGACTTACTCATCACGCTGACAGTCATTGTATTGCTGCTCGTTGGTTGTTACTTCCTGCTTCGAACCTCCATTCGGAGTTGGTTGGATAGCAAACTCAATGAGGTGGAACAAGTAGTGGTCCCCGCCGACACCCTAAAAGCGATAGACACTATAGCAACTATAGCACCTATAGAAACTATAGAGGCTATAGAGACTGATGCGCCGCGTATCTATACCGAGTTTATTGCCACGGAAACGATAGGCAAGGGATATCACTTAGCATCGCTCGCGCGTAAATATTATGGTCAAACGGATTTATGGGTTTTCATCTACGAAGCCAATCGCGAACAGTACCCTAATCCTCACGCTTTGCAGACGGGCAATAAGGTGCGTATTCCTAAACTGACGAACGAATTACAAGACCTAACGAATCCCGCCACGCGACAACTCGTAGATCAATTGATAGAGCAGTATAACTGATGACGGACGATGTCATTCACATAGAGAAAGCGTGTACCCACAACCTGCAAAACGTTACGGTAGATATACCTCGTAACCAACTGGTGGTTGTTACGGGCGTGAGCGGCAGCGGTAAGTCGTCGCTGGCTTTTGATACGCTCTATGCCGAAGGCCAACGCCGCTATGTGGAGAGTCTGAGTGCTTATGCCCGTCAGTTCTTAGGGAGAATGCAGAAACCCGAAGTGGAAAAGATTGAGGGCATACCACCCGCTATCGCTATTCAGCAGAAAGTGACGACCCGCAATCCTCGTTCGACGGTGGGTACAGTGACCGAGATTTACGATTACCTCAAGTTGCTCTTTGCCCGCGTGGGACATACCTTGTCCCCCGTCTCCCACGAACCGGTGAAACGGGATACGATAAAGGACGTAGTGGATGCTTTTAAGCAACTGCCCCTTGGTAGTAAGGTCTATTTGCTTGCGCCCTGTCACGAAACGAGCACCGCTGCTCTCAATAAGAAACTCAAAGTATGGCAACAGACGGGCTATTCCCGCCTATGGATAGATAATCAAGTCGTCCGAATAGACGAACTTTCCACTCTAAACTCTACACTCTCCACTTTAAACTTATTGATTGATCGTCTCGTCAAAGACGAGGACAAAACCACCCTCAATCGCTTTGCCGATTCGGTGCAAACGGCTTTCTTTGAAGGCGACGGACAGTGCCGACTGATTGGCGAGGGCGTCGATTTATCTTTCTCGGAGCACTTTGAGAAGGATGGGATTCAGTTTATGGACCCCGTGGAGCATCTGTTCGACTTCAATAGTCCCATCGGGGCTTGTCCCCTATGTCACGGACAGGGAACGATTGCCGGCATAGACCCCGATTTAGTCGTGCCGGACAAGACCAAATCAATCTACGACGGAGCTATCCTATGCTGGAATAACGAATCGATGAGCGAATGGCGCAATGCCCTTATCTACAACGCTGCTCAGTTTGATTTTCCCATTCACACTCCCTTCTACCAACTCACCGACGAGCAAAAGCGACTGCTATGGCTCGGAAACGAACACTTCAAGGGACTGAACGATTTTTTCCTTATGCTCGAAAAAGAGCAATACAAGAAAGTGCAATACCGCGTCATGCTCAATCGCTATAAGGGCAAGACCATCTGTCCCGAATGCGGCGGACTGAGGTTACGCAAAGAAGCGACCTATGTTTATGTAGGAGATAAGAACATAACGGACATTATGACTATGTCCATTCGCGCCCTCAAACCATGGTTTGCTTCTCTCCAACTCTCCCCCTCGGAACAAATGGCGGCAGCACCTTTACTCAAGGAGATCAATGCGCGATTACAGTTTATGGAGGACGTGGGACTGAGTTACCTCACGCTCAACCGAACGAGCAGCAGTCTGAGTGGCGGTGAGAGTCAGCGTATTAACCTCGCCAAGTCATTAGGGAGCAGTCTGGTGGGGTCGCTATATGTGTTGGACGAACCCAGTATAGGACTGCATGCACGCGACACCGAACGGCTTATTCATGTACTCAAAGACTTACGCGATTTGGGCAACACGATTGTGGTCGTGGAGCACGATGAGGATATTATCCAAGCCGCGGACACGATTATTGAGATTGGTCCTGCTGCCGGCAGTCACGGCGGACAAATAACCTATGTAGGTCAACCCAAAGCGGAGATGTTTCCCATGTCCGTTCCCTCTTTTAGGCGGCCATGGAATAACTACATCGAACTGATGGGGGCCTCCGAGAACAACCTCAAGAACCTCAATGTTCGTTTTCCGCTCAATGTGATGACGGTCGTGACGGGCGTGAGCGGCAGCGGCAAGTCGTCGCTCGTGAGTCGGGTACTCTACCCTGCCCTTTGCAAACTCTACGGCGGCGTTGCCGAACACACGGGCAGTTATAGTCACGTGGCGGGCAGTACCCACCTTATTAAGAACGTTGAGTTCGTGGACCAGAACCCACTCTGCAAGTCGTCGCGTTCCAATCCCGTAACTTATTTAAAGGCTTTTGACGAGATACGTAAACTCTATGCCGACCAACAACTGTCCGTACAGATGGGATTCACCCCCACGCATTTCTCCTTTAATACCCCGGGCGGACGTTGCGAACAGTGCCAAGGCGAGGGAACGATAACGATACAGATGCAGTTCATGGCGGACCTCATTTTGGAGTGCGAACAATGTCACGGCAAACGGTATAAGCAGGACGTGCTAGACGTACTCTACCGAGGCAAGTCGATATACGATGTACTCGAAATGACGGTGGACGAAGCCATTGATTTCTTCGCCGAAGACCCCGCCTGCAAAAAGATTGTTCAACGTCTCCGTCCCTTGCAACAGGTGGGTATAGGTTATGTCAAGTTAGGACAATCCTCCTCCACCCTTTCGGGCGGCGAAGCGCAGCGCGTCAAGTTAGCCGCTTTCCTTGCCCAAGAGAGTTCATCACCCACCCTTTTCATTTTTGACGAACCCACCACCGGTCTTCATAGCAAAGATATCGGCGTACTACTCAAAGCCTTTGATGCCCTTCTTAGCAAGGGGCACACGATTATCGTCATTGAACATAATCCTCATGTCATCCTCGCTGCCGACCATGTCATCGACCTCGGACCCGAAGGGGGCGAAGCGGGAGGAAACATCGTTTTTGAAGGCACCCCCGAACAGTTAGCCCAGTGCGAACTAAGTTTTATCGGTCAATATATAAAGAAGATTTACCCTCATGTTATCCATTGAACACCTGACCATAGAATTTTCCGCCCGTCCCGTTTTAGAGGACATCTCCTTCCTTGTTAATCGCAAGGACCGCATTGCCTTGGTGGGTAAGAACGGAGCCGGTAAGACGACCCTGCTCCGCCTCATTGCAGGCGAACAGGAACCCACGCGGGGCACCATCAGTCGGGACAATGGACTCACTATCGGTTACCTCCCGCAAGTCATGTTTCACACCGACGGACGCACGCTGCGCGAGGAAGTGATGAGCATACATAACGGCGAGGATGAGGCCCGTTTCATTGCCGAAATGGACCGCACGATTATCGGTTTGGGATTCGAGCGTACGGATTTTGACCGCCAATGCTCCGAGTTCTCGGGCGGCTGGCGCATGCGAATCGAACTGGCCAAGATACTACTGCGCCACCCCGATCTGCTGCTGTTGGACGAGCCTACCAACCACCTCGACATCGAATCTATTCAGTGGCTCGAAGAGTTCATTAAGACCAGTGCCGCCACCGTCATTGTGGTTAGTCACGACCGCGCTTTTATTGACAACATAACCACCCGCACGATAGAGATCACCCTCGGTCGCATCTACGATTATAATGTTAACTACTCCAAGTTCGTGGTGCTGCGCCAAGAGCGACACGACCAACAAGTGCGTGCCTACCTCAACCAGCAAAAGATGATACAAGATACGGAAGACTTTATCGAACGCTTCCGCTATAAACCGACCAAGGCCGTACAGGTGCAGTCGCGCATCAAGCAACTGGAAAAAATAGAGCGGTTGGAGGTCGATTTAGAGGACACTTCTCGCCTCAATCTCCGTTTTCCGCCGGCACCCCGCAGCGGCGATTTTCCGGTTATCATCGACGAGGTAAAGAAGGCGTTTGGCGAGCACACTGTTTTTGAAAAGGTAAGTTTGACCATTCGCCGAGGCGAGAAAGTGGCGTTCGTGGGTAAGAACGGTGAAGGCAAGACAACCCTCGTTCGCTGCATCATGAAACAACTCGATTACGAGGGTCAACTCAAGATAGGACATAACGTCAAGATTGGTTATTTCGCCCAGAACCAAGCCTCACTTTTAGACGGCGAACTGACTGTTTTTGATACGATTGATCGCGTAGCCGTAGGCGATATACGGACTAAGATACGCGATATCCTCGGAGCCTTTATGTTCGGCGGCGAAGCAAGCGATAAGAAAGTGAAGGTCCTCAGCGGCGGTGAACGCAGTCGCTTGGCGATGATTCGATTACTGCTTGAACCCTGTAACCTACTCATCCTCGACGAACCCACCAACCACCTCGATATGCCCTCTAAGGATGTACTCAAGCAGGCACTGCAAGACTTTAACGGAACGGTGATCTGCGTAAGCCACGACCGCGATTTCTTGGACGGCTTAGTGAGCAAAGTATATGAGTTCGGCGGAGGCAAAGTAAGGGAACACTTAGGCGGTATCTACGACTTCCTACGCAGCAAAAAAATGAATAGCCTCCAAGAACTCGAGAAATCTGGTTCGTCTAGTTCTTCTAGTATGTCTAGTTCTTCTAGTTCGTCTAGTAAACTCGACTACGAGGCGCAAAAGGCCGAAGCGGCTGCCCGACGTAAGAAAGAGAAACAGATAGCCGAAATAGAGGCACAGATTGCTCAGTTGGAAGAACAGCAAAAAGCCATGGAGCAAAGTCTTAATAACCCCGCCAACCAAACACAGGAGAATTTTGCCAAATACGAACATATCAAGCACCTACTCGAACAACGTATGTACGAGTGGGAAATCGTTAGTGAATGAGAAATGGAAGAAGTTATTCAATATATTATTGAGTTTCTGCTTTACGGAAACAAAGAGGCTGCCCAACAAGTAGGATACACCTCAGATCCTACGAAGTGCTCCCTGTACAAGGTGTGTATTCAACCGAACGGACACTTAGGCAAAGACTGGGTCTTGCCCGACCTTTCAGCCGAAGGCGGTCTTACAGCGGAGCGGTCTTTCAGTCCGAAGGACGGTCCCGTTGTGTTCACAACGGATATCATCTACAACACAGCCTTCTTTATATCCAGAGCGGAGGAACTAATCAACCCGCAGCGGGATGAGCACGGACGCTTCTTGGCGCGCCACTCTATGTTGGGACAAAACGACCGCCTGTCTATTCCGCTGATTGACGAATATAGTCGGGTACTCATGAAGGCACTCGACTTGCCACTGCCCGCACCCGGATTTGCAACCATCAACCTTACCCACGATATTGATATATTAACGCAATACCGTCACCTTCGCGGGGCGGTAGGAGGTTTCCTACGTAGGCAGGGCAAAGAGGTCTTTGCCGCTTGGAGAGATATTCACCAAGACCCGGCTTATACCTTTGAATGGCTGATGGAGCAAGACCTGAAGGTGGTCAAGCGTCACCCGCAAACAAGGATGATTTATTTTGCCAAGCACACCCCGGGCAAGGGTTACGATTATCCGCAATATAACCTTCGCGGCAAAGATTTCCAAGACCTCGCCCACACCCTCACCGAGCATGGTGCCCTCCTCGGTTGGCATAGCAGCTACTATGAACAACTTTCCACTAACAAACTAGACGACTTCTTTAAACTTTACACTTTAAACTTTAAACTAAACAGATGTCACTTCCTCAACTGCTCCATAGACAAGATGCGCACCCTCGCTGCCGCAGGCGTGACGGACGATTACACGATGGGCTTTGCCGACAAGGCGGGTTTTCGGTTACAGACCACGCGTCCCGTTCGCTGGCTCGACCCTGTCACGTTTGAGTTAACGGACCTCGTTCTGCACCCCTTAACGGTCATGGATACCACGTTAGCATCGGAGCAGTATATGCATTTAGACGAAGAACAGGCTTTCTACTATTGTCAGCAACTCTTGGATAGAGTCAAACAGTATAACGGCGAGCTGACCCTTCTTTGGCATAACACGAATGTGAAGACGGCCTATTTAGGCGTTCTTTATGCCACGCTATTAGAGACCCTATGAAAGAACTACACAACATATTAGTTTTGGCGGATGGCATAGCGGCACCGTCCTATAATCCTCGCTTGCGATGCCTTTGCGAGGGATTAATCAAACGTGGCTATAACGTACAAGTGGTCACGGAGCACATCGATGAGTTGGCTTTTGGGCATGACTATAAGATTGAACAAATACAGATATACACGGGGAGTTTATGGGACTGGATGAGTAAGAACTTACTGAGTTTACTCTTTGATTATAAGAATCGCTTTTTTGCCCGGCAAGTGGAACAACGATTTGGAAAGCAGTCGTTTGATTTGGTTTTCTGCACCACTTTCCACACGTTCCCCATGCGGGCGGCCATTGCTTTTGGACGAAAACATCATCTCCCCGTGGTGCTGGACCTAAGGGATATAGTGGAGCAGGTGCCCCATAATAACCAAGATTATTTAGCCCATAAGACCGCGTGGTTGCGTCCCTTTATCCGTCCCTTCCAATGGGTCAACCGCTGCTACCGCAATCAATGGCTACGTAAGGCCGATGCCGTGACGACGGTTTCGCCGTGGCACAAAGAATTATTAAGCCAATACAATGCCAACACACACCTCATCTACAACGGCTTTGACGAGACCTTGTTTTCCCCTATGAATTGGTTATCGTCTAAGTTTATCCTCTCTTATACAGGCAAGTATTTTGGTTTACCCATGCAAGATATCGAACCCTTGCTGCAAGCACTTCAATCTTTAGATATCCCCTATCGCTTTGAGGTACACACACAGCCCGAAGGAAAAGCCAAACTGACCCGACTCATTCACCAATACGGATTGGAACATAAGACCTCTATCGGCGACTATATCCCCTTAGAACAAACGATTGATTTATACCACCGAAGCAGTATCATCTTGGCTCTTTCCAATTCTGCCAAACAAAATAACGTTCATGGTATGATGACCACCAAGTTCTTTGAGGCATTGGGAGTAGAGAAGCCGCTTCTTCTCGTTCGCTCGGACGAGGAGTGCTTGGCGCAAACGATGGCCTATACAAATGCCGGACTGGCGGCCACTTCGGTGGAAGAAATTAAGCAGTTCATCACCGATCGCTATCACGAATGGCAGGTCAAAGGCGTGACGCGACAAGCCGTTCAACATAAATCCGAATTCACCCGCCAACACCAAGCCCAACAGTTTGAACAACTCTTTCTATCACTATGCCAAAAGTAAGTATCGTCATACCTTTTTATAATGCTGAAGCATTTTTGCCCATGTGCCTCAGTTCGATTGTCAATCAGACCTTCCCCGATTGGGAAGTGATTGCGGTTAACGATGGTTCTACCGATGGCAGCGAGACTGTTTTACAGGCATTTGCCAAGCAAGACGCCCGTTTCCACATCATCACCATTCCCCATAGCGGACAAGCCGCAGCCCGAAACGAAGGAATAAAACAGGCACAAACAGAGTTCATCACATTTGTAGATGCAGACGACTATATCGATTCTGATTACTTGGAGCAACTGCTTGCCCATATCGGCACCAACGATCTTTGCCAATGCGGTTATCGGCGTGTTTGCCCGACAGGGGAGATAATAGTAGAAAAAACTCCTTCACATTTTCATCAGTTCACCTCCCCTTGTATGCGGCTCTATCGCTTAGATTTTTTGAAACAAAACAATCTTCAATTTGAATCAATGATATATGAGGATGTCGTTTTCTCCTCCGATGTATGGAAACTCAAACCCTCCTATACGATTTTTGCCTATTCGGGATACAACTATGTAGTCAATCCCAACTCCACCACCGCTCAACGGCACAAAAAAGAAGAGCGTTACCTCTTCTCTACTCTCCGGCACCGTAAACAAAATGCCTCTTTGGTTCAACGTCTTTTGATTGACTATACCATCCTACGACTGAAATTTCATTACTTGCTTCAACGCTAACAATCCACCATCGTCACGCCCGCGCCGCCGTGGTCGATGTCCCCATCTCGGAACTCTAACTTGCGTTTTTTCAAGTAATCACGCACCACCTGCTTGAGCGCGCCCGTTCCTGTGCCGTGCAGCACACACACTTCTCCGGCTCCTACCATAATGGCATCGTCTATATAGGCTATCGTTTGCTCCAAAGCCTCGTCCACACGCAATCCCCGCAAGTCGAGCGTGCGCTCAAAATGCAACTTACGCTGTCTTATCGTGTTACTCACCGTCGGGTTCTGTATGGCTATCGATTTCGCCACCGGCTTCAAGTCCCTAAAATCATGCAGCACCTTTGACTTCTTTCCACTTTCCACTTTCAAACTAGACGGCTTCTTTAAACTTTCAACTTTACACTTTAAACTTTCCACTTTAGCACGAGCCGCGCGAGTGCGGTCCTTATCCGCCTTTGCCTCCTTAATCTCCCTTATCGTCCTTTCAATAGTGGCATTACTCTGTTTGAGTAAGTCAGCCGCCTGTTCTTGGGCTTTGGCCATGACTTCTTTTTTCTTGGCTTTAAGACCGGCTATCTCCGTTTCGTAATAGGCAATTTTCTCCTCCAGATGTTTCTCGCGCTGACGGATATTCTGCCGCTTATTCTCCCAGTAACGTTTATCCCGCGCTATGTCTTGCAGCGATTTGTCGTAGTCTATATGTTCGCTGCCGATGAGTTCCGTAGCCTTTCCAATGATCGTTTCCGGCAGTCCTATCTGGCGCGCTATCTCAATGGCAAAACTGCTGCCCGCCTGCCCTTGACTGAGCATAAACAAAGGTTTGAGTTGTCCTCGGTCATAGAGCATGGCACCGTTCTGCACGCCCTCGGTCACTTCCGCAAAGTGCTTAAGATTGGTGTAGTGGGTCGTTATCACTCCAAACGCTTGTTGCGCCACCAGTTGGGTAAGCACTGCCTCGGCGATGGCACCGCCTAAGAGCGGCTCCGTACCCGTACCGAACTCGTCTATGAGAAGCAGCGTCTTGCTATCCGCATAACGGGTAAAAGCTTTCATATTGCGAAGGTGGGAGGAATAGGTGGATAGGTCGTCATCGATGGACTGTTCGTCACCGATGTCAATCATCAGTTTGTCGAAGATGGACATAGTACTATCCTCGCGTAAGGGAACGAGCAAACCGCATTGCAGCATGTATTGCAGCAGGCCTACCGTCTTCAGGCACACCGACTTACCTCCCGCATTCGGACCCGAAATAACCAGCACCCTATTCTGCTTGTTTAGTTTAATATCTAACGGTACAACTTCTTTTTTCAACTTTAAGATGGGATTAACGGCTTGCCGTAAATCGATAACGGGGCTATCGCTCACTTGCGGCATGATCGCTTTTTGCTGCTCAGCCACAATTACCTTGGCGCGCACAAAATCCACGTGTGCCAATAGTTTTTCGGCCTCGTGTACGGAAGGCATATACACGCGGAGTTGACCGCTCACCTCTTGTAATATACGCACACGCTCGCGCGATTGTTCGCCCTCTAACTCGCGGATATGGTTATTAGCCTCCACTACTTGTTGGGGTTCGATATAAACGGTCTTACCCGTAGCGGACTCGTCATGCACGATGCCTCCTATCTTGCGTTTATAAGCCGGCGGAACGGGGATGACCAATCGTCCTTCGCGCAAGGTGGGGGCTACATCTTTATCCACCAGTCCTTCCGCTTGCGCTTGGTGCAAGATACCCAGCAAGGCCTTATTGGCAGACCCTTGCGCTTGACGCAGTTCCTTGCGGATGCGATGCATCTCGGGCGAAGCCGAATCGGCTATCTGTCCGTAGGGGTCCAGCACCCTATCTATCAATCGCAAAATATCCCTTAAACTTTTAATTTCCGCCTCTCCGCCCTTCTGCCTTTCTGCCTCTCCGCCTTTCTGCCTTTCTGCCTCTCCGCTCCAGATGGGAAACCGTTGTTTATCAATGGAGCGGAAGAAACCATCCAATCGTGCCGCATAGTCGAGGGTCTTGCGTAGGTCATTAAGTTCTTGTTCGTTGAGGTACAGTCCCTCAATGCGGATACGGCCTACCGCCTCGCGCACGTCGGCTATATCGCCTCTGGGAAAATCGAGCGACCCGTCGCTCAGGATGTGTTGCAGTTCGTCCGTTTCTTGGAGCAAGGATAGGATGGCTGCGCGGTCGCTGAGAAACGTGATAGCCTCCACCTGCTCGCGCCCGAGCACGGAGGAACAAGCACCGAGGAGTTGATTTCTTACATGGGTAAAATCAATCTTTTGCTCTATATTTTCAGGATAAACGGACATCTCTAATCACTTCTGCGCCAACGCTCTCGTTCATTTTCTTGACAAGGTCGAAGCGACATTCAAACAGTTGTTGTCGTAGGGCGGCACTCTTCACTTTGACGAACAGCACGCCGTTTTTTATCTCCACGGAGCGCGTCAAAGAGTTGATCATCGGTCCCATCACGTCCCCCCATTTGGCAACGAGCTGCCGCTCCAACAGCGGTTGCTCCAAATGGTTCTCCTGTAGAAAATCCATTATCGCCTGCCCTATAGATTGTGTACCTTTCAACTTTATCGACTATTGCTTCTTCGGTTTCGCAAGAAGCACTTTTTGCCTCGTCTTAAACACCTTAACCTCTGTCGGGATACCGTTCACTTCGTAGATCGTTTTGAGTTGTACTCCTTCGCGTTGACTGATCATCCACAGCGACTCGCCCGGATGCACCCACATCACCTCTTTCTCGCCCCGCACATATTTCGGTTTTTTGCTTAAGAATACACGGTCATTCTCTTTTAGCGTATGTCCAACTGCATCATTCCACTCGCGCAGCGTGCGCTCCTTTATATTCAGTTGATACGCAATCGACGCATACGAATCCCCTTCTCGTGCAAACACGAAAGGTGTGTGATTTACTTTTTCACGTCTGTGCGTACTCCTAAACGCCCATTTTTCCTCTTTCGCGGTCTTCGCCTCTACCCATACTTCGCCCGCCTCATTCGCTGCCACCGCAGCCACAATAACTTCACTTTCCACTTCTAAACTAGACGGCTTCTTTATACGGCTTGCCGATCGCGCCCCTTGGGGCAGAGAACTTTCAACTTTCAACTCTAAACTATATAGCGTATCCAACGCATACTCCTCTATAATCGCGACGAGTTTATTGGCATATAAAGGGTCGGTCGCATAACCGCAATCCTTGAGACCTTGTGCCCAACGGCGATAATCGACGGGGTCGAGTTCGTAGAGCGGTTTATAGCGGTCGCGTTGCAAAAAAAGCGAGTGGTCGTTGTACGACTCCTCGGCGTTCTGATAGACGCGGAAGCACTCGCCCTTGCGGTCGTCGTCATAGAAATACGAGCCGCCCATCCAATCGGAGGTACATTTGATGCCAAAGTGGTTATTGGCTTTGACCGCCAACTCGGACTTACCGGCGGAGGACTCCAGCAGTCCTTGCGCCAAGGTGATGCATGCCGGAATACCATATTCGGCTTGTTGCTCCAACGCGGTTTGTTTCCACGCTTCGATGTAGTTCAGGTACGCTGCATTTTGCACTGCCATGAGGGAGCAAGAGCCCATTAGGGCACAAAAAAGAATTATTTTTCTCATCTTCTACGAAATTTTGCTACAAAAGTACAACTTTTTTTGCATATATGCAAATTTTTTAGTATCTTTGCACGCCTTTTAGGAAAAATTACATTAATCAATACATCATTTATAAATTCATCATTTAAAAATCCATTTTTATTATGTGGTTAAAGGACTCATCTATCGGCCGTAAACTCGTAATGAGTATTACCGGTTTAGCTCTGGTTTTTTTCCTTCTCTTCCACGGCTGCATGAATGTGGCTTTGGTTTTCTCGGAGGAGGCTTATAACTGGATCTGTTCTATTTTGGGTGCCAACTGGTATGCTATCGTTGGCACGTTAGGTTTAGCATTCTTGATTTTTGTTCATTTCTGCTATGCCTTTTATCTTACTATTATGAACCTCCGCGCCCGCGGGAATGACCGTTACGCCGTAACGGCTCGTCAGCAGGGGGTAGATTGGGAATCGAAGAACATGCTCGTTTTGGGTATTTGCGTTATCGGTTTCCTCGTTCTTCACTTAGCCAATTTCTGGTTCAAGATGCAGTTCGCTGAACTGACGGGTATTGAAACCAGTGCTTTCCATCCGCAAGACGGTGCCGGACTGGTTAAGTTCATGTTCGCCGGCAACGGAGTTTGGAGTATTGTGCTGTGCGTGCTCTACCTCATCTGGCTTGCCGCTTTGTGGCTTCACCTCAATCATGGTATTTGGTCGGCGTTGCACACGCTCGGTTGGAGTAATCTTCTTTGGCTCAAGCGAATCAAAGTGATTGGTACTATCTTCGCTACCCTCGTTGTATTGCCCTTCGCAGTTGTAGTACTCTACTACCTTGGCATGGGCATCGGATGGATGTTCTAAACTTTAAACTATCAACTTTATTACAATATGGCTAAACAAACTGAAACTGCGCAAATCATCACGCCCGAGATGGCGAAGATTCCGCAGGGTCCATTAGAGAAAAAATGGACCAACTACAAGGACCATCAAAAACTGGTCAATCCTGCCAATAAGCGTCGTTTGGACATTATCGTTGTCGGAACGGGCTTAGCCGGAGCATCGGCTGCTGCAACCTTGGCAGAACTCGGTTTTAATGTTCTTAACTTCTGCATTCAAGATAGTCCCCGTCGTGCGCACTCGATTGCTGCACAAGGAGGTATCAATGCCGCTAAGAACTATCAAAATGACGGTGATTCTATTTATCGTCTTTACTATGACACCATCAAGGGTGGTGACTACCGTGCTCGTGAAGCCAACGTCTATCGTCTGGCCGAAGTGAGCAATAACATCATCGACCAATGCGTAGCGCAAGGCGTTCCTTTCGCTCGCGAATACGGTGGACTGCTCGACAACCGTTCGTTCGGTGGTGCGCAGGTTAGTCGTACTTTCTATGCCAAGGGTCAAACGGGTCAGCAACTGCTGCTCGGTGCTTATAGTGCCCTCAGCCGCCAAATAGGTAAAGGTAAGGTTAAGATGTACAACCGCCACGAGATGCTCGATGTCGTTCTTATCAAGGACGCGGACGGCGTAGAACGTGCTCGCGGTATCATCGCGCGTAACCTTATCACCGGTCGCATTGAGCGTTACTTCGGTCACGCCGTTGTTATCGCTTCCGGCGGTTATGGTAATACCTTCTTCCTGAGCACCAACGCTATGGCTTCTAACGGTTCGGCTGCTATGCAGATCTACCGCAAGGGTGCTTACTTTGCTAACCCCTGCTACGCGCAGATTCACCCCACTTGTATTCCCAAGCACGGCGATTTCCAATCCAAACTGACCCTTATGTCCGAGTCGCTTCGTAACGACGGACGTATCTGGGTGCCCAAGAAACTGGAAGATGCCCAGAAACTGCAACGCGGTGAGATCAAGGGTCGTGACATCCCCGAAGAGGATCGTGACTACTACCTCGAGCGTCGTTATCCGGCTTTCGGTAACCTCGTTCCGCGTGACGTGGCTTCGCGTGCTGCGAAGGAGCGTTGCGATAAGGGCTATGGCGTGAACAACACCGGTCTGGCGGTCTTCCTCGATTTCAGTGACGCTATCCAACGCCTCGGCAAAGATGTGGTGGCACAGAAATACGGTAACCTGTTCCAGATGTACGAGAAGATCGTGGACGAGAACCCCTACGAGAACCCCATGATGATCTTCCCCGCTATCCACTACACGATGGGTGGTATCTGGGTTGACTACGAACTGCAAACGTCCGTCAAGGGTCTGTTCTGCATTGGTGAGGCTAACTTCTCCGACCACGGAGCCAACCGCCTTGGCGCTTCGGCGTTGATGCAAGGCTTGGCCGACGGTTATTTCGTTATTCCTTATACCATTCAGAACTACCTCTCCGACCAGATTGGCGTTCCGCGTATGTCCACCGACCTGCCCGAATTCGCTGAGGCTGAGAAGGGCATTCAGGACAAGATTGCCAAACTGATGGCTATCCAAGGTAAGCGTTCCGTGGACTCTATCCATAAAGAGCTTGGTCTTATCATGTGGGACTTCGTAGGCATGGGCCGTACGGCAGAGAGCCTCAAGACCGCTATCGAGAAGATCGACGCTATCAAGAAGGAGTTCTGGACGAATGTCTATATCCCGGGTGAGGCCGATGGTCTGAATAACGAACTGGAGAAAGCACTCCGTCTGAGTGACTTTATCGAGATTGGTCGTTTGATGGCTGTGGATGCTCTCAATCGTGAAGAGTCTTGCGGTGGTCACTTCCGTGAGGAGTACCAGACCGAAGAGGGCGAAGCGCTCCGTCAGGACGATAAGTTCAGTTATGTGGCTTGCTGGAAATATACCGGTGAGGACAGCGAACCCGAACTCATCAAGGAGCCGCTCGACTACGAATTCACCGAACGTAAAACGCGTAACTATAAAGCATAACGACTATGGATTCATATATCAATATCAAAGTGCGCGTGTGGAGGCAAGCAGGCCCCAAGGCGCAAGGTCATTTTGAGACCTACGAACTGAATCATATCTTCCAAGGTGCCTCGTTCCTGGAGATGATGGATATTCTCAACGAGCAACTCATTGCCGAGCACAAGGACCCGATTGCTTTCGATCACGATTGCCGCGAGGGTATTTGCGGTATGTGCTCGATGTACGTTAACGGTCATCCCCACGGACCCGACAGTGCGATCACGACTTGCCAACTGCATATGCGTAAGTTCAAAGACGGCGAGACGATCACCGTTGAACCGTGGCGTTCACGCGCTTTCCCTGTAATCAAGGACCTCATGGTGGACCGTCAGGCTTACGATAAGATTATGCAAGCCGGTGGTTTCGTTTCCGTCAACACGGGTGGTGTGCCGGACGCTAATGCGATTGCCATCCCCAAGCCCGTAGCCGATGAGGCCATGGATGCTGCTTCGTGCATCGGTTGCGGTGCGTGTGCAGCGGCTTGTAAGAACGGTAGTGCTATGCTCTTCGTTGCCGCTAAGGTGAGTCAACTGGCTCTGCTGCCACAAGGTAAGATTGAGGCTGCCAAGCGTGCCAAAGCAATGGTGGCTAAGATGGACGAGTTAGGTTTTGGTAACTGCACCAACACGGGTTCCTGTGCAGCCGAGTGTCCTAAGTCGGTTAGTTTGGCTAATATCGCCCGCCTCAACCGCGAGTTCATCTGCGCTAAGTTCAAGGACTAACCAGACACCGGACACTGGACACTGGACACTAGACACTAGACACTAGACACAACTAAAGCCCAGCCTTTCGGTTGGGCTTTAGTATCTCCTCTACTTCCCTACTCCTCTACTCCTCTACTCCTCTCCGCCTACCCCCACTTGCCTATTCATCGGATGTTTCACATGCTGGAACAAAAGGCTAAAAATAAGTTTTTGCAGACTTAACCTCATATGCTTCAAGGTTAAGCCCGTTTTCTTGAATAATATCCACTTCATTCTGTGATTGGTCTCTATAGAAGAAAATATTCGATGTTTTGCCTTGATTATAGCGTTGTTTTACCTGATTGGCGCGGTCCGGTAACCGAAATGACTTGCCAATGCTCGCTTAAACGTAAAAGTTCGTCTTGTAATTCTCTCGTAACCATAGACTTATAAATTTTCTGACAGATTTCAAATCCATTTTGAATTTCGACTGCAAAATTACAACAAAAAAATGAAATATGCAAATTTTTGGAGAAGAAAATAGCATTTTTAAGAAAAAAGTCGTTAGCCCATGTCCACGAAACTGCCAATGGCATTTTGGCATGTGTCAACAAATTTAGGACGATGTCTACTTTTTTAGGAAAGTGTCAACTAACTTAGGAAAGTGTCTAGTCTTGCGTAACGAAACCAATAAATAACTGTCTACCTTATTTAGGAAAAGTCACACGCTTGCGAGTACCGCTGACGGTGCTGACGATTCTGACG
>JAZRWG010000018.1:0-28113 GCA_045599545.1 Paludibacteraceae bacterium
GCTTTGACTACCGTTTGGCGATGGGCATACCCGATTTCTGGATTAAGTATATCAAAGAGCAAAAAGACGAGGACTGGAAGGGTGGTCATATCCTATACGAGATGACCAACCGCCGTCAAGACGAGAAAACCATCTCCTACGCAGAGAGCCATGACCAAGCCTTAGTAGGCGATAAGACAATCATCTTCCGCCTCATCGACGCAGATATGTATTGGCATTTCGAGCATGGACATTCGACTTATATGGTGGACCGCGGTATCGCACTCCATAAGATGATCCGTCTGATTACGGCTTCGACCATCAATGGTGGGTACCTTAACTTCATGGGTAATGAGTTTGGTCATCCCGAATGGATCGACTTCCCACGCCAAGGCAATGGCTGGAGTTATAAGTACGCCCGTCGTCAGTGGAGTTTAGTGGACCATCCAAACTATTACTTTGCGGACTTAGATCGCTTTGATGCCGCGATGGTTAGTCTCTTAGAGCAAAAACTCCAAATAGTGAAGGACGAGAATGGCCTCCATCTGCCATGGGTTTATACGCTGTGGGATAATGAGGGTGACCAAGTGATTGCTTATCGTCGTGGAAACCTTATCTTCGTGTTTAACTGGAATGGCGTTAAGTCCTTCTCCGATTACGGAATCTTAGCCCCCGAAGGAAAATACAAGGTGGTGCTCAATACCGATGCCAAAGAGTTTGCCGGTTTTGGACTGTCAGACGATAGCGTGGAACACTTCACACAACCCGATAATTTATATAAGAAAGATAAAAAAGGCTGGTTAAAACTCTATCTACCCGCCCGCTCCGCGGTGGTGCTGGAGTTAGTTTAGAGTTTAGAGTTTAGAGTAGCCGTCTAGTTTATAAGTTGAAAGTTAAAAGTGATCATCGTTGTGCAGCATAAGATTGCCGGAGGCATCCAAGGAGGCATAGGTGCCTTGGCGGAAGAGGTCTCCTAATATAATCACACGCGTGTGCGCACTAATCTGTAAATCCAATTCGATATGCCGATGACCGAAAATGAAGTAATCCACTTCGTGCGTCTTACTATACTGCTTGGCAAACTGCACCATCGGTTCGTTCGCCTCCCCCATATACTCCAACGGCTCTACCATCTCGCGCCTACGCGATGCCGCCGCCCATGTAAAACCAATATAATCCCCTAAACACGGGGGCATAAAGCGGAACAGGAACTGCGCTACCGGGTTATGGAAAAAGCGGCGCAAGGCAGGGTAATGGTTGTCCGTGCAGTACTCGTCGCCGTGAGCGAGGAAGCAGGCGACAGGATGGGAGGCAGAATGGCTGAGAGGTTGAGAGGCTGAAAGGACGAGAGGTTCGCGGTGGATCGTCACGCCGGTGCGACGGGCGAGGTAGCCAAAGGTCCAGATATCGTGATTACCGGTGAAGAAATGGACCTCTATACCGCGGTTGGTGAGCGAACGCAGTTCGTCCAAGAAAGGACCAAACTCGCGTTCCTTGGAACGCACGGACCAGAAATACTCATACCAATAATCAAAGATATCCCCTAACAAGTAAAACGCCGTAGCGTCCTTGCTCAACGATTCAAACAAAGCAATAATGCGCTCTTGATGCGCCTTGCGGTCGGGCAACGCCCGAGAACCTAAATGTATGTCGCTCAAAAAATATATCATTAGTTTAAAGTGGAAAGTGTAAAGTTTAAAGTAAGTTGAAAGTTTAAAGTGTAAAGTTATTATTGATTGAGTAATATAGCCGTATGACAAGCAACGACACCTGCCGTTTCCGTGCGGAGGCGACTGTTACCCAAACTAACGGGAATATAACCATTCCTCAGAGCGAGGTCTATCTCGGCTTCGCTAAAATCACCTTCCGGACCAATCATAATCGTGATAGAGTTTAAAGTGGAAAGTGTAGAGTGAAAAGTGATTTCGTCCTTCAACTCTCTTTTATCCTTTTCGTAGCAGTGAGCGATATAAAGACCGTCTGCGCCTGAATGAGTTTTAACGAACTCGTTGAACGGAGTGAGTTCATGCAGCACCGGTAGGTAGGGGGTAAGGGACTGCTTGGCGGCCGAGAGGATGATCTTCTCCAAGCGGTCGATGCGCAGCGTCTTACGCTCACTGAATCGGCAAAGCAGCGGCGTTATCTCGTCCACGCCTATCTCCGTACATTTTTCTACCATCCATTCCAGTCGCTCTACGTTCTTGGTGGGCGCAATGGCGATATGCAAATGGAACCGGTGATGCGGCTCTTGCTTTTGGGAAGACAAGATCTCAAACTCACAATGCTTGGGGTGCGGATTGGTAATACGCGCCTGATAGGTAGTGCCCCGTCCGTCGGTGAGCAGAATCTCGTCCCCACGGTCATAACGAAGCACCCGAACGCAGTGCTGGGACTCTTCCTCACTCAAACAATGCGAGGTGGCAATATCCGGTGTATAAAAAAGGTACATATTATTCGTATTTCATTACTTGCGCCGGAGATATTCTGGAAATGATGGTCGCCGGCAGCAATAGGATTATTATGGATAAAATCAGGAAGGATAGATTTAGCACAATGATCCATCCCCACGGAAAAGCAATGGGAACAAAATTAACATAGTACGAAGCCGAATCCAGCGGCAAGCAATGGGTGAAATACTCCAAGGCACACAATCCCAATCCCAATCCGTTACCCATCAGCATACCTTGCGCGATGATATAGGTGGCTTGCTTGATAAAAATAACCTTCACGAACCGATTGGAAGCTCCCAACGCCTTGAGGGTACCAATGAGTTGAATGGAATTGAGTATGAGAATAATCAGTCCCGTGATAATGGCGAATCCCGCTACGGCTAACATGAGCAAGATAATCACCACCACATTCATATCCAGCAAATCGAGCCACGCAAAAATCTGCGGATTGAGTTGCTGTATATTCTGCGTAAAGAGGGCATTGCCATCCGCGTCCAACCGATTGGCGGTAGCGAAATAGACATCATCCGAAGCGGTATAGAGGTTATCTAAATCATCGAGCCAGATATCGATACCCGAAGCTTGGTTCTCGTTCCAGTGATTGAGTTGCTGCACTACCTGCGGAACGCACAAGATAAACAGATGATCGTATTCGCTCACCCCCGTAGCGTAAATACCACTCACCACCAGTTTACGTACCTGAACGGAAGAGCCTATGAAATAAGCCATCAAGGTACTTTGGAGTTCAAAGTTCATCTTCTGTGCCAATGCTTCAGAGACAAGCACTTCGTTCGGTTTCGAGGGAAGAGCACCCTGCACCAGATGCTGCTCAAAATAGGGCCAATAGGTAGTTCCCTTCATAACCACGCCCGAATAAGAAGCAGAGGAACGCAGAATGGTCGGTTTGGTATAGAACGGCGCCACGGCTGTAACATGCTCCAAACTACTCAGTTTCTGTATCAGACTGTCGTTCACCGCGATGGGTAACATCTCGTAGGTATTGTTATTATCGTAATTGACAACTTGGATATGCGACCCAAAACCCGCCACTTGGGAAGCTACGGTAGATTTAAAACCAATCACCACGCAGACGGTAATCACCATCACCATCACCCCGATCGTCAGTCCGATGAGGGCTACTTTCACCGCCGGACGCACCGTTTGGTGGTTATCCGACGTGAAATACAGTCGGTTGGCAATATAAGAAGTAGCGTTTGGCACGGTTTTTGTTTTTAATGTAACGGCGCTAATCAATCAAGAGGTTTGTGCACAAAACCTTGTTAAATTTTAACCGTTATGAAAAAGTTATTTTTATCTTTGTTCTTTGTTCCTGTGGCCGGTTTGCTCTTTGCGCAAGATGCCCCAAAGGAACGTCGTCCTTCTGCGGAGCAAAAAGCCCTCAAGCAGACCGAAATGATTGTCAGGGAGCTTAATATTGACGACTCCGCGCAGTATCATAAGCTCTTCGACATGCACCTCAAATACGCTCGTAAGTATGCCGATGGTTGTACGCGAGCTCAGTGGATGGAGGAGATTGAGTCTATAAACAAAGACCTCAAAGCCATCCTTACCGAGGAGCAGTACGACGCGTTCATGAACAAGCAGGTGAACGAGGGTCCTCACGGTCCGAGACCCCAAGTGGGTCGCTTCGGTGCTCCGCCCCATCATCCCGGATCACAGGCAAGACCTTACGCAGAGCCAGGAAAACCGGAACCGCAACCCCAGCCCCAACCAGAAGACCACCTATGATATCACCCGGGTAATGAACCCCAAGGTACATGCGACTATAGCAATTGAGAGCCACCCAAACCATCAGCGGCAACGTAACGGTGAGGTGGGCTCTCTTTTTATGGGCTGATGTATAAGCCCAAAAGAGCGAGAAGCAAAGGGCACAAGCCATTGTATCCGCAGCATGGGAAGACACAAAACCATACCGACCTCCGGTATAGCCATTCACCACGCGCACCAATCCCTCTAATGCCGGTTCATGGGTAGGACGCCAACGACAAACGGCGTGCTTGATAATCCCCGACGAGATAAAGTCCGCCAATCCCGCCGAACCCGCCACCGCCAGTATTACGAGCAACGCCATAAGCCACCACTTAAAGTTTAAAGTGGAAAGTTCTCTGCCCTGAAGGGCGCGATCGGCAAGCCGTGTAAAGTTTAAAGATTTGCAGCGGATCAAGATAAGGGCAATGAGGAGGGCGTACAAGGGTAACCACGTCAGTTTACCGCTGATGATCCACATCGCGCTATCTGCCCACGCGGCATGACAGCCATTGATGGCAAGCAGCCATTGCTGATCTAAATGTATAAGTTCTTCAAACATAGTTAATAGTTGCTTTACATAGTGTTTCTGTATCTCTCACAGATTCCACAGATTATCACTGATAGTTTTAATTTATTATTTTTTTACTTCTTTTTTTTGTCTGTCGTAAGTAAACTTCCACATCCAAAAAAGAAGAATTAAAAAGGGGAAGATTCCGCTTCGTTTCATCTTCCGTGTTGTTACCAACACAATAATAAATTATTCAAAGTCTATTCCACTGATGCGGCAGTGGGGGATATTATCTTAGTCTATTCCACTGATGCGGCAGTGGGGGATATTATCTTAGTCCATTCCACAGATACGGCTGTGGGGGAAAAGCGTGCGGGATAGACTACGCTTCGCGATTAGTTTATTTCTCTTATTACGTTATTTTCATCCAACGAGGGGGCATTAAAGTTTATCAGTAAGCCTAACTTCTTGCCCGTCAACCGCAAATAGGTCAGTAGTTGCTTCTTATGGAGGTCCGTCAGTCTTTCTACCGATTTTAATTCTATTATTATCCTATCCTCTACCAATAAATCTATCTTTAATTCATTGCCTATCTCGTGACCATTGTAATATACGGGTACGTTCGCCTCGCGCTTAACATCAAATCCCGAGTCCTTTAGTTCAAAAAAGAGCGCTTTTTGATAGAGGCTCTCCAACAGCCCCGGACCCAAAGCGGTATGCACCTTAAAAGCCGCACCCCGTATAGCATATGTTAACTCATTATCCGTCATACTATATCCTTAATATACATTATCAACCGCTACCCATCCTAAACAGCCTTTCCGTGAAGCGGTGCGAAGCCTTGGCCGCACGCTCGCAGGGCGTAAAATGTCGCGAGAGCGACCTCGCTTCCCACTGCCGCATCTGTGTAATTTCTACCACATAATTTATTATGGCAACGCACGGTAGTGCGGTGCGGATGATGGAGCGGAGCGAAGTCATCCTTTTTTCTTTTTACTTTTATTATTGGATGAGAGAGTTTACTCGGTCAGACAATAAGAAAATAAAAAGGAATAATAAATTATAAGACCATCCGTGCAATCTGTGGAATCTGTGAGAGATCCCACCCCCCATTACATAAAGCCCAATTCGAGTTTGGCCTCGTCGGACATCATGTCCTTCGTCCATTCGGGGTCAAAAACGATATTGACATCCACCTGCTCAATTCCCTCTACACTCCCCACTTTCTGCCGTATATCCTCTACCAAAAAATCCGCTGCCGGACAGGAGGGAGCGGTGAGCGTCATATCAATCGTGCAGGTCTGACCCTCAATATCAATGCGATAAATCAAACCCAGATCATATACATTGACCGGAATCTCAGGATCAAACACCGTCTTGAGCATCCGCAAGACCTGCTCTTCCTTGTTTAAAAACTCGTTTCCCATCGTATTTATGAGTCAACAACCAAAATCAAGCGGCAAAGATACTAAAAAATTTGCATATATGCAAAAAAAAGTGTACTTTTGCAGTCAAAATACAAAAACTATGCATACAAAAGAAGAAAAACTCGCCGCATTTGATCGTTTATTGACCATTATGGACGAACTCAGGGAGAAATGTCCTTGGGATCACAAACAGACTTTTGAAAGCCTGAGACAGAACACCATCGAAGAAACCTATGAACTCTGCTCCGCCCTCCTCAAAGAGGATATGCAGGACATATGTAAAGAGTTGGGAGATGTTCTCCTACACATCGTTTTCTACGCCAAGATTGCCAGCGAAAGCGGAGCCTTTGACATGGCAGACGTTTGCAATAAACTGGCAGATAAGCTCGTTTTTAGGCATCCGCATATCTATGGGCAGAAAGGCGGAGAGGCGGAAGGGCTGCAGGCGAGTAATCCCGAAGAGGTGGCCAAGCTATGGGAGCAAGTGAAGTTGAAAGAGAAAGGAGGGAATAAGTCTCTTTTGAGCGGCATACCCACTGCCCTACCCTCCCTTATTAAGGCTTACCGCATCCAGGATAAGGTGATGAATGCCGGACTAGATAAGACCAGCGCGGAGGAAGTGTGGAGGGAAATAGAAGAGAGGCTGAGAGGCGGAGAGGCGGAAAAGCGGAACGGCGGAGAGGCAGAGAGGCAGATAAGTGAGGAGGAGATAGGAAGGCTGATTTTCCTACTGGTCAGACTGGCGAAAGTGAGCCACATTCGTCCGGATAATGCGCTGGAAAAAGAAAACGAGCGATACATCGCCCGTTTTGATGTTACTTCACCGGCTGAATAATGGTAAATGAAACCGGACTGTAAGCAGTGGTAGAGGAACGGAAGAAAATAGCAATCGTATCCATTCCGGAAACCATGGGCTGATAAACCATCGGCATCGAGATTCCACGATAGTACGGCTGAAACTTAAAATGCCCATTCGGAACATCCGTTCTCTCCTTGATAAACCATTCGTCTTTGACAGCAAAGGCAACACCCATTTTTTCGTGATTCCACGTTACGGACAGAGAATCGACAACATTCAAGACAGCATCGGCAACAATCACAAACGTAATGGTATCTGCCACATTGACAGTGTCCACTACAAGGGTATAAGCAGACGGTAGAGAACATTTCAACGTATCCGTATGAACAGAATCGGAACGAATAAAATACGAAAAATGAAGTTCCGGAGTGGACTGCATTTCATTCTTCATCTTACAAGATGCAAGAGCCAAAAGAGCAAAGGAAAGATATAGAAGTTTTTTCATAGTGTGCGGCATAAAGGACTCGAACCTTCACTCGTGAGAACTAGATCCTAAGTCTAGCGCGTCTACCAATTCCGCCAATGCCGCGGCGGATTTCGACCCTAGGGAGACTTCCGCCTTTATAGCCGCAGGGTCGAAATACGCTGCAAAAGTACAACTTTTTTTTGATATATGCAAATATGAATGACATTTTTTATGATATTTTGCCCAATGGGGTACAAATTGTACACAAAAAAACGACCGGAGAGGTCGCTTATGTAGGTATAATGGTCGGAGCCGGCACGCGCGACGAGAGGGAAGACGAGAGTGGCATGGCCCACTATATTGAGCATTGCGTTTTCAAGGGAACTACCACCCAAAGTGCTCGCCGAATCATCAATCAGATAGAAGGAATCGGTGGGGAGATCAATGCTTACACTACCAAGGAAGAAACCACCTTCTATGCCGCCATTCCTGTGGAGCGATTTGCCAAGACCCTACATATCATCGCGGATATGGTGCTCCATCCTACGTTTCCTAAGACGCAAACCGACAAGGAGAAGCAAGTCATTTTGGACGAGATAGAGAGTTATAACGATTCCCCGGACGAACTCATCTACGATGATTTTGAAAGTATGCTCTTCGCCGGAAATCCTTTAGCCAATCCTATCTTAGGAACACGCAAGAGTGTTTTAGGCTTTACGGCAGAACAAGCCCAATCCTTTATAAACCGATGTTATAACCCCAAGCGGATGGTTGTTTTTTCCCAAAGCCGTCTGCCCATGTCCGCGGTGGTACGGGAGGTTAAACGATGCTTGGATGATATACCTTATATATACACGCGTACGCGAGAAGTGGAAAGTCATAAAAATGATGGATTGAACCGCCTGCGGCTGAATGATGGAATGATGGATCGGAAAGTACAGTTGGAAAGTGATAGAGTTATTCATAAGAATGTGCATCAGAGCCATGTAATGATTGGAGGATTGGCTTATCCCTTGGGGCACGAACAGCAATTGACCGCCTATTTGCTAAATAATATCTTGGGCGGCGGAGCATTGAACTCCCGCCTCAATCTCAGCCTTCGGGAAAAGCGGGGATTGGTTTACACGGTGGAAAGCACCTATACCCCACTGAGCGACACAGGATACTGGTCTATTTATTTCGCTTGTGAAGAGAAAGACCGGGCGCAATGCACCGATTTGGTTCTTCACGAATTAAAGAAACTCTGTACCGAACCCCTATCCGACCGACAATTAGAGAGGGCAAAAACGCAAATTCGCGGACAAATGGCCATTGCCGCCGAGAACGCGGAAAACAATGCCCTTACCATGGGTAAACAAATGCTTTATTTCGGTCATGTTCAAAATTGGGAAGAGACCTATAAAAAGATAGCAAATGTTGACAAAATGCAACTTTTAAATTGCGCAAACTACTTTTTTGATACAAAAAATGTAAAAATATTTGCATATGTCAAAAAAAAGTAGTAACTTTGCACGCTTTTTCGTATGTCAACAAGCCTATATGTGGCATATATGTACGGATTAAATAATAAAAATATATAATGAGAAAGAAATTCTTAATTGTTGTTTCTTGCCTACTCTCGGTAGCCTTGAGTGCTCAGCTGCGGGTTACGGGTACGGTATATGACGAGATCGGAGAACCCGTGATTGGTGCCAACGTTCTCGCTGAAGGAACATCCGTAGGAACGGTAACCGATTTTGACGGTTACTTTGAATTAACAGTACCCAACGAGGTAAAAAACATTGTGGTATCCTATTTGGGTTATCAGACCCTGACTCTGACCGCAAAGCCTCAAATGAAGATTAATCTGAAGACGGACACACAGGAGATTGAGGAGGTTGTGGTAACGGGTATGTACCAACAAGACAAGCGTTTGAACACCGGTTCAACGGTTCGGTTGGATGCCGAGAAGACGAAATTGGACGGTGTAGCGGATATCTCGCGCTCGTTGGAAGGTCGTGCAGCAGGTGTGAGCGTACAGAACGTGAGTGGTACGTTCGGTACAGCCCCTAAGATTCGTATGCGTGGTGCAACGTCTATTTATGGTGCTTCTAAGCCGTTGTGGGTTGTAGATGGCGTGATCATGGAGGACGCGGTAGAAGTTGATGCGGAAGCGTTGTCTTCGGGTGATGCGGTGACGTTGATTTCGTCTGCCATTGCGGGATTGAATGCCGATGATATTGAGAGCTTTCAGATATTGAAAGACGGTTCTGCCACCTCTATCTACGGTGCGCGTGCGATGGCAGGTGTTATTGTTGTAACCACGAAGAAAGGTCAAGCAGGTCACTGTCAGATTAATTATACCGGTGAACTTTCGGTACGTTTCAAACCCACCTATAACGAGTTCAACATTTCAAACTCGCAGGAGCAAATGGATATCTACCGTGAGATGGAGCAAAAGGGTTGGTTAGAGTTTGCGAATCTAACCAAGAGCAGTTCGTCGGGTGTATATGGTAAGATGTACCAAATGATTAACACGTACGATCCTGCTACGGGAACCTATTTATTACCCAACACGGTTTCGGCGCGCAACCAATATTTACGTGAGGCAGAATATCGCAATACGGATTGGTTCGATTTATTGTTCCGTAATTCGGTGACACAGAATCACTCCATCAGTATATCGGGAGGTACGGACAAGGCACGTTTCTATACGTCCATGTCTGCCATGTACGATCCGGGTTGGACCTTATCCAGTGAAGTACAACGATATACGGTAAATGCGAATGCTTCCTTTGATTTAACCAAGCACTTGACGTTAAAGTTATTAACCTCTGATAGTTATCGTAAGCAAAAAGCTCCGGGAACGTTGAGTCGTGATCCGGATGTGGTAACGGGAACGGTTAAGCGTGATTTCGATATCAACCCTTACAGTTATGCGTTGAATGCCTCTCGTGCAATGGATCCCAAGCAAACGTATACTCGTAACTACTGTTCTTTTAATATTTTTGATGAGTTAGAGAACAACTACATTGACTTGGGTGTTACGGACGTTAAGTTCCAAGCGGAGTTGGGTTACAAACCCGTTAAGGGATTGAGTATTGATGCTTTGGTAGCCTATCGTTTCCAAAGTTCAACGAACGAGCACATGGTTAAGGATAACTCAAACCAAGCGCGTGCATACCGTGCCGGTATAGACCCTGAAGACGAGACGATTCGGGGTTCCAACCCGTTCTTATATACGGATCCTGACGATGAGAATGCGTTACCGGAGACAGTAATGCCGAAAGGTGGTATTTATTATATGAACCAATATAAGATGTCGCAGTTTGACTTCCGTGGTTCGGTTACGTACAACACGTCCTTTAAGGAGAAGCATATATTAAACTTATACGGAGGTATGGAGTTGAACATGACGGATCGTAATGCCATTGCGTTTGAGGGATATGGAATGTGTTACAACGATGGTAATGTGCCGTTTATTGATTATCATTTATTCAAGCAGCAAGTAGAAGAGGGCGCCACCTATTACGCGAATGCTTGGACATACAGTCGTAATATGGCTTTCTTTGCCACAGGAACCTATTCGTATTTAGGACGATACAACATCAATTTGACGGGTCGTGTAGAAGGAACGAACAGTTTAGGTAAGTCCGTCAAAGCACGTTGGTTGCCCACATGGAACGTAGGTTTCAGTTGGAATGCTCATGAGGAGAATTGGTTTACTCCTGCCAGTCAGGTGCTGAGTAATGCCACAGCAAAGATTAGTTATTCCTTGACAGCGGATCGTTGTCCAACGGGTTATTCTTATGCCAGTCCTGTATTCCGATCAACGTCTATTTGGCGTCCGAATGCTGCCACGCAAGAGGTCGGTATTGATTTGGCCATGTTAGGTAACGAAGAACTGACGTATGAAAAGAAGTATGAGTTAAACGTAGGTGCCAGTTTAGGTTTCCTGCGGAATCGCATTAACTTGGATATTGATGGTTATTGGCGTGATAACTTTGATTTGATTGGTCCCACCTATACGACGGGTATTGGAGGTATGTCGGTGAAGTACGCGAACGTAGCCACCATGAAATCAAGCGGTATTGAGCTCACGTTATCCACCACAAACATCCAGCAAAAGAACTTCACTTGGAGTACGGACTTCACGTTCTCACACACGAACAATAAGATTACCAAGTTGGATTCGCGTACCAACGTGCTTTCGTTAGTATCCGGTTTAGGTTATGCTCGTGAGGGTTATCCGGTACGTGCCTTGTTCTCTATTCCGTATGTAGGATTGAACGAGGAAGGTTTACCTCAGTTTATCAATCAAGACGGCGAGAAGACGGTGACGGACATTAACTTCCAAGAAGTGGAGAATACAGACTTTTTGCAATACGAAGGTCCGACAGATCCTACCATCACGGGAGGTTTTGGTAACATATTCCATTTCTATGGTGTAACGGTTAACATCTTTATTACCTATAGTTTTGGTAATGTTGTTCGTTTGGATCCGTATTTTGCCTCCTCGTATGATGATATGACAGCGTTGCCGCGTGACTTCAAGAATCGTTGGACGTTGCCGGGCGACGAGGCGAAAACCAATATTCCCGTTATTGCTTCCGTTCGTCAAGCATACTCCTATGGAAGTTATGAGTTGGCCACCTGTTATAATGCCTATAACTACTCCACGGAGCGTGTAGCAAAGGGTGATTTCATTCGTATGAAAGAAATATCGATTGGATACGATTTGCCGGCTAAATTATTGAACAACGTGCCTTTGAGCAGAGTTGGATTCAAGGCGCAAGTAACGAATCCTTTCCTTATTTATTCTGATAAGAAATTGAATGGTCAGGATCCTGAGTTCTTAAATTCAGGTGGTGTAGCAACTCCTATGGCAAAGCAGTTTACCTTTACTCTTCGTCTTGGATTTAATTAATGTATAAGCGTATGAAAAAAAGCAATATCATATTTTTGAGTGTATTAATGGCACTCACCGGATGTAGTTTTTTGGACAAAGAGCCGGACTTACGTACGTCGATTGAGTCCTTAGATCAAGTTAAAAAACTATTAGTAACCGCTTACTCTACGGCAGACTTTGCCATGGTTGGAGAATATAGTGCCGATAACATTGTGGACAATAATTCAGAGGACGGTACTTGGACCCGATATAATTTACCCTTATCGGATGGAGAGGTACAGAACGAGTTATTTGCTTGGGCACCGGCCAACTCCGCATCTTCATCGGATGGAGATTCGCCCGTTAGTATATGGTCCAAAGCGTATATGGCCATTGCCACGGTCAATCATGCTTTTGCAGCGATAGAAGAGATGAAGAAGCAGGGAAGTAAGGAAGACTTCGCGGGTGCGATGGCAGAAGGCTATTTATGCCGAGCCTATCATCACTTTGTACTTGCCAATATTTTCTGCATGCCCTATCGCAATGCAGAGTTATCGAAAGCCGATTTAGGCGTTCCGTATATGACAGAGCCGGAAACGAAGGTTCATTCAAATGCCGATCGTGGTACGCTCACGGAGTTATACGATAATATAGAGAAAGACTTAATTGCCGGTTTGAAGGATATAGACAAAGCCACGTTCGATCAGCCGAAATATCACTTCAATACGCAAGCGGCATATGCTTTTGCGGCACGTTTTTACTTGTATAAGAGAGAGTATGACAAGGTGATTCAATATGCCTCATTAGCCTTAGGTAACAACCCAATGGCGATGATGCGAACGGAGTTTTGGTCTAAGTCCTACTCCACAACGGAGTCGTTGCTCAATGCGTATTCGAGTTCGACATCACCGAGTAATTTCTTGTTAATGACGACCTATTCGACTTTCTATCGTTCGTTGAGCGGACGTTATGCTTGTAATCGTCAGGCCTCCAAAGCTACCATTTATGGTTCCGGACCGACATGGCAAACCTATACCAGCCATCCTTGTTATATGAAGGTTAACGGTTTGTATTTGTATGGCAATCAGGACTACGGATTGTTCTTTATGCACACGGGAGAGTACTTTGAGTACACAGATAAGATTGCGGGCATTGGATATGTACATAATGTCAATCCTGTTTTCACGGCAGAAGAAACATTGTTATGCCGAGCAGAGGCTTATATTATGCAGAATCGCTTTGATGACGCATTAGCGGATTTGAAAGTATGGGATGACTCGCGTAAGGTAGGAACAACCGAGAAATTGGATGTTTTGACGGAGAAATTGATTGAGTCTTTCTATGACCACGATATCCTTATCAATGGTACCGCGATTGGCAGAGTCAGTGCGTTGCATTGTTCGGATATAGATCCGGAATGGGTTCTCTCAACCAAACAGACCTTATGGATTAATTGTGTGCTGCATCTCCGCCGTTTGGAGACCATTCACGAAGGTCTGCGCTGGTTTGATGTTAAGCGTTATGGTATTGAAATAAGGCACAAACAAGGTTTTAACGAACTGAAGTTGCCTTGGGATGATCCTCGCCGTGCGATTCAGATTCCGCAAACCGTCATTGAGGCAGGTATGCAGCCCAACCCCATTGCAAAGACCACCAATACAGCAAATCCCATCCTATTCAAAGGAGAATAACAGATAATTGATTATGAAACGCTATCTATATTTATTAGTTTGCATTGCTGCAATAGCAACCTCTTGCAAAGAGAAGCTCAATGAAGAGTCGATTTTCCCGGTTATTCCGGAGCAATTAGCCCCTAATTCGTACACGTATCAATTGGATTCATTTGTTAAGCGTGAGTTTTTGGACGTGTACAATGTAGAGTTCCGTTATAGGATGCAAGATATCAGTTCGGATATGAACTATAATTTGGTTCCTTGCACCTATGATAATGCCATTATGATGGCCGTGATGGCTAAATATTTATGGTGGGACGTGTATAAAGTTCAAACAGGGAGTCCTGAGTTCTTACAGACCTATGGGCCGAAGATTC
Organism: Paludibacteraceae bacterium; assembly: GCA_045599545.1. Taxonomy (GTDB): domain Bacteria; phylum Bacteroidota; class Bacteroidia; order Bacteroidales; family Paludibacteraceae; genus Colicola. The sequence goes on from JAZRWG010000018.1 coordinate 14,317, forward strand.
TGTGTCTGATTGGTTCCGCGGGTCACAACGCCACGGGTTCGGTCACGTTAGGTGTGGCGCAAGGAGGTCTGAAAGTAACCTTGCATGCGGTCAATTATTTAGACCCGTCTGATGTGGCCACCTTGAATGAGTATTATTTTAAGACGATGCACCATGAGTTTAATCACATCCTTCAGCAGACGAAGGCTACCCCTGCTGAGTTCCGCCAGATTTCGGCCGGTCATTACAAACCCAACGGATGGGAGGAGCGCAGTGACCAAGAAGCTCGTTCTTTAGGATTCACCGGCAATTACGGTTCGTCTCAAGAGCGCGAAGACTGGGTAGAGATTATTGCCAATTACATTGTCAAAACCGATGATGAGTGGGCAACGATGATGTCCGATGCAGCGAAAGGATGGAAGCAAGAGGATGACGGAACGCTGATTGAGTTGGAGCGTGACTCGGATGGTGTGGACGGTCCGGCTGTGATTATGCAAAAATTAGAGATGTGCAGCACTTGGATGCAGGAGAAGTGGAATATCAACCTTGATTCTCTTCGTGCCGAGGTGCAACGACGTCAATTAACGATGAATATTGATTCTTTACGTAACCAAGTACTTACGATTGAAGATCCAAAGAAATAAGACAACAATGAAAAAAAGTAATGTATTCATATTCGTGTTAGCAACCTTGCTAATCAGCGCTTGCTCTCCGCGTGTGGAGGATATTTTTGAAGAGTCCTCAGCGCTTCGTTTGGAACATAGTCGCGATAGTTTGCGCAAGCAATTGATTGCCAATCAAGTTGGTTGGGTGATGGAATATTTCCCTCAAAGCAACGAAACACAAACGGACACCGCCGCCCATAAGGGTTATACTTTCCTTATGGAGTTCCGCGATGACGAAACGGTAACGATTGGTGCCATGGTAGATGGCGAGTATAAAACGGAAACCTCTTTATGGGATGTGATTAACGATAATAGTACGGTTTTAACGTTTAATAGTTACAATTCTATTTTCCATCTCTATTCCAATCCGGATCCGGAGGGCCATCTATTCAATGTAGATGGAATCGGTCACGGAGGAGATTATGAGTTTATGGTGCTTGCCTACAACAAGGAGGAGAATTATCTGCCGCTGTTAGGTAAAAAACGGTACACCAACGAGACGTTAACGCCCTTGGCTCAAGGTACCGATTGGGAAGCCTATTTAGCCACCATTGAATCTATGAATCAACGTTTGTTCAGCGAGAACGTCCCGTATTCAATGATAGTTAAAGATAAGCGTTTCACCTTATATAATGCGTACACGCACGAGTTCCGAGCGTTTGCCTTTGGAGCGGACACGTTAGGAGGCGGTAATTATTATGGCTTTATCGTCAATCCACAAGGTATTCGTTTAAATAATGATTCTTTAGTAGGATTGGAAGTCCGGATTGGTAAAGAACCTTTCATTCTCAATGCAAATGGGGATAAATTAATCTCAAAAGGCAATGATCAGATTTATATCACGTTGGATGGTGGCGAAGTGATGCTATCCCAGTTAATGAATGGTAACAACGAGATATTGCCCGCGACGGATGCTCTTCCTGCAAGCATGAAGGCTGCTATTGACAAGATCAATCAAAGTTTATCACAAACAGTGAAGAATTCGTTTGTCAGTCAGTTAGAATGGACTAAGGTTGACACGGCTCAAATTGGACTGATGATTACTTATAAATACAAAGTGGGCACTGTTTCCAAAACCTCCCAAGCCACCTATTATTATGATATTACGGAAGGACTTGGCACGCTCACGTTAAAAGCCAACGGAAAATATACAGAGGGATCCATTCTGCATGAATACGGAGTACAAGAGTTGATTGACCTGCTCAATGGTACTTATACGATGAGTTTGGTGCAAGGATTTGCTCCTTCTAAAGGTATTCGTATGGCGCAAAAAGAAAATCAAGAGATTGATTTAGTTGTTCGTCCATAAGGTAATAAAAAAATATTTAGTCTAAAAAATAAGGTATTAATTTTAACGAGATTATGAAAAAGGTTATTTTGTTGGTTATCGCCGGAATGATGTGCCTTGGTATAAGTGCACAAGAAATGAATGTTGTAAGGAACAACATGGTAAAAAAAGTAAATAAGGAATTGAGTCGTAAGCATGTTCGTTATTTTGATAAGGCTACTCCGCTGAAGTCGCCATCCATGATGGCAAAAGCTGCAATGGCAGAGGAACAAGAGGACTCGCTGCTTTTCTATCGCAGTGCGGGAACCTTTTACGGAGGCGTGTTTCCCAATGGAGATAATATGTACCCTTCCATTATCTCACCTGCAAACTTACCCGCAGAAAGTCCTTGCGAATTATGGAACTACTCTTATAAGTACACCGATGATATGTTTGCTTGGGTAATGGGTGAAGAAGTGCTGGACACCACTGTCGATTTTGAGTTTGAGAAAGTCTTTGCCGAAGAATTAGAGGAAGGTTATACATATTCTATGCCGACACTATGCACGTTAGATACCACACAGGAAGATTGGCCCATAGTAAAGAGTTATTCTTATGGAGGTCCTTATGCCGAAGAAGCTCTTATTTGGTATGGAACGATTGACGAGGCGGGCGCACCCTATCCCGTCCCGATGACCACTTGTGAGATGTGGACGGACACAGCTAATTACACCTACTCTCCGTCCGACGCCGGTTATGATTATTGGCCGGCATATGCAGGATATGCTGATGAGGAAGAAAAATATTTCATTGGAGAATATATTTATGGTTCCAATTTCAATTTAGGAATCTTAGAATGGGCATGGGGAGCCACTCGTTTACGCAAAGACTTCTATCCTGATACGATTGGCGTGGTCTTTGACAATCAGGTGTCAATGGTGGTTGATTCCGCGTTCCTGCCTATTTATAAATGGGAGAATGTAAATAACATCACCGATATGATTCCGAATGGTGCTACCTTAAAGTTGGATATATATCCGGTAACTGTTGATGAAGAAGGTTATTATATTATCGGTAATAAATCGGTAGCTTCTGCAACGGCCACAAATAAAGATGTATCAAGTTTTGAGACCGAGGAAGGTATGGGATTAGGTGTTGTTAATTTCGTCTTTAAGGAGAAAGATCCTTTCGGTGGTTTAACCCCTGCTCCTATCCAAATAGACGGAATGTTTTTCTGTGCCATTAGCGGTATATCTTCTAATAACTGTGATTTCGGTATCATGCAAGATTTATGGGGAGGAGACGTAAATACATTCTACATGTACAAAGGATCGCCCGAATGGATTATGTATAGCAACATTGCCCTTTCGCTCAATGCGTACTTCGGCAAGTTGCCTGTCACGGGAATAAAGAACGTAAAAGCCGATCAACAAAAAGCGAAGAAGTTCCTCAATAAAGGTCAAGTAAAGATTCAAACCAAGGACATAGAATACAATATTCTGGGTCTTGAAAAATAACAATCTATGAAAAAACAACTATTAATCACACTCTGCCTCATAGTCGTTGCACTACCGGCTTTAGCTCATTCGTTTGAGGTCGCCAATGAAGACGGCGTCATGATTTATTACAATGATGTCAGCGAAAGCATGGGGTACGATGCCGTTGAGGTAACTTTCCGCGGAACATGGTATGGTGCATATGAAGACACCTACACCAAAGTCGTCACTATTCCGGCAGAAGTAACGTACAACTCAAAGACTTACAAAGTTGTAGGTATTGGTGCACAAGCCTTTTACAAATGCTTTAAGTTAACGGAAGTAACGATACCGGAATATGTTACGTACATCCGTGACGAAGCCTTCATGTCGTGTTATAGCATTAAAACGATTCGCTATAACGCCATCCGCTGCAAAGACCTGTCTATGCAGACGTATGCACCTTTCTCCTATAACATGATGGCATACGGAGACTATATTTACGAAGACCCGAATGACAGGTCCAGTTATCCCGATTATTATTGGTCTAAGTACGACTTGAAAGAGGTTATTATCGGAGAAAAAGTAGAGCGTATTCCTTCCTTTATGTTTTATGGATTAGGAGGCGAGTTGGCGCAAGCCGATTACACGGGAAAAAATATCAAAGTGGAATACTCGATGGCGGGTGTTGATTCCATCTGTTTTATGGGTCAACCCAAGGAAATCGGAGACCAGGCGTTCCGTGCGTCTCATAACATGACGCATATCACCATACCCGAGTCCGTAACGAGTTTTGGAGTTGCTCTCTTTTCCGATTGTGACACGTTGCAATCCGTGGTTTTACCATCCACGATGACAGAAATTCCGGCTTATATGTTTGCTAACTGCAAACAACTCAAAAGCATTGATATTCCCAGTTCCGTGACGCGCGTCAACTATGAGAGTTTCATGAACTGCAAGGATTTGAAGGAAGTGGTTTTCCCCGAAGGGTTTGTCACCATCGGTCCTTCCGCTTTCCGCGGTTGTACGCATTTAGCGCAGGTTGTTTTTCCGGAGAGTCTAAGTTATATAGACGGATATGCTTTCAGTCAATGTACCAATCTTGAGGAAGTGACTATTCCCAACAATGTAACGGCTATTGGAAACTACGGCTTTGAGGACTGCACCAATCTGACAACGGTTCGATTGAGTGAGTCCATCCAATTGATCGGCAATTTTGTTTTTGCCGGTTGTCGCAAGTTATCCCAGGGCACTCTTTATGCTCCGGCACACGCGCCCATTATCAGTTCCAACACTTTCCAAGGAGTGAATAGTTCGATGGATGTAGTTGTTGACGGAGGAGATGAGACGACCTATCGTTTAGACCCCAATTGGTCGCGTTTCTTTAACGAGACGCCCCTACCCCAAGTGAAAGCAGCCGTAGAGGGTGTGCGCAGAAATGGGATAGGTCAATGTGTTCCGTCATCCTATCGTGGCGTAGTTATTTATAACGGCATGAAATTATTACAATAATAACCTTTTAACACGTATTTTTATGAAAAAAATTATTCTTTTTCTTTGCAGCGCTCTGTTAACTTACAACGTTGCTACCGCAGAAGAACTCATGGTTGCCAATCCAATGGGGCAGCCCGAAACGTTCACCCTTGAGGCTATTCAAAAAGAACTGCCTTTGGCTATGACAACACCCACCAAGAAAGTAGCTCCCCAAAAAATAAGCAGAAAAGCGGCTTTAAGCACCGCAGCCAACGTGGCTTATATGTACAAGGCTACTGCTAATGTGAAATCAGGTGAAAAAACAACGCAAGAAGAATGGACGATTACAACGGGTATTGATCCTGACTATAATCTGCCCATCATCATCGGTCTTCTTCCCAAAGGACCATTCTTGCAGGCACAATCCTTTGACTATGAAGTTACCGATAACCAATTGGTAGCCCCCGCAAAGCTCATTACGGATTATGCTCCTCAAACGAACCTACCGATAGCTATTTTTGCGTTAGACATGACCGATTTGGCCAACAAAGGTACGGGAGCCATTGTATTGGATTTAGCCGAAGATGGCACGCTCAGTATTCCTCAAGCGAATAAAAGGCACGACTTTGGCTATGCTATATGTCAATACGATGAGCAATATGCTCCCACAAAAGTATTGGAGACTTTGTGCACGGTTACGGCGATGACTTACCGCGCACTGGCAGAGCCTGCTACAACGGTTAATATCACCGCAGGCAATGCCGGTTTAGGTTTGGACATCCTCTCCTCGGGTGTGTTCACGGTGGATGCTTCTGCTACCAATGCAGAAATCTATCTCCGCTTTAAATCCGGTGCTATTTTCGGTCAGTTCTCCGAGAAACAAATTGATGGTGACGCCAGTTACATCACTTACAAAGAGGATAAATATGCTATTGACCCCGAGCGTTCGGCTTTGAGTTCCTTCATTGACGGATATTTCATAAAAATGGAAGGTACCGCTGTAGGTATGTGTGAAGGTAAAGCAGACGTATCCTTTAACCTCACCATTTCGGCTCCTTACACGGAGGAATGGTCTGAATGGCAAGCCTTTGCTCCTAAAGGAGTAAGCACCGGCAAATGGACTTATAACGCCATCAACGGGATGACCTTCCCCAATATGGAAGTGAAGGAAAGAACAGCCAAGTCAGGATTAAAACAATATCAAATCTCCGAATTCGGCAAGAATATGTTTGGTACGGGCGTTGATTTGGTTATTGAGGTCAACGGACAAAATCAATGCACCATTGCCAAAACGCAAGTAGGTAATGTCAGCATATCCTCCTCTGCCAAGGCTCCTCTCTATATCACAGATTACGACACGTATGCTCAGGCCAATACAGATGCGAGCATGTTTGACCAAGAAAAGGGAGAATTTAGCATCTATGCTATATACACCTATGAATACAACAAGCAAACCTACATGAGGGGAGCCGGTACGGAGACGTTTGTGATGGATCAGAAATATGATACTCGCGATTCTGTGGATGTAGTGGCTAACACGATGATTATTAATGATTTGATTGAAACCAACCAATTGGCTATTGCTTATTGTACTCCCGAATCGTATGTGCTTTTCCGCGTAGGATTGGATACCGAAACCGATTATTTCGGTACGTTCAAATGGTCTGAAGGCGGAATCAATTTCTTAAATTCTTATTTTGTAGGACAAGATTCCGTAAAAGTTTATTTCCAAGACGGAGAAGTAACCGTTAGTGAAGAACAAGACTCCGTTTTTGTAACGGGTTATGTTGTTGCCAACGATGAGAAAGCCTATAAACTGCAATGGTCCGGTGTAAAGGGAGCTTTGATCAATGATGAAACAAAACCGTTCAATGCTAATTTTGCTTGGACGAATATGGTAACGTCCGTTTCTAAGGGCGTTGCCACTATTCAAGCACAAAATACACAAAACCAATCGATCGCGCTTCGTTTATTTGTTCCTGAAGAGGTAACTACCATTCCTGAAGGAACCTATGAGTTTACTGACACCAAAGCAGTAGGTACCGCTTTAGCCTCCACAGGATTAACCACCTCCGCACAAGGAACCGGTATCACCTACAGTTATGCAGGCCTTAAAAATAATGCCGGATCCATTACCAACGTTTGGTTCATTACCTCCGGTAGCGTTACCATAGGTTATGATGAGGATCAGAAGATCATCGTAACCTTGAACGGAAAGAACTCGTGGAAGCAAGATGTAACCACAACGATCAAGTATGAAAAACTGGATCCTAAAGGAACGGCTACGATTACCTCAACCGACTTGTTTGTAGACCAAACCAGTTTGGCTCAATATGGCTACACCATCTTTACTGCGGCCTCAAGTGATGCCAGCGTTACCCTTATCGCTGAAACGACTAAGGAGGTAGCGGGCGAGTTCGACTATGCCAATACGATGTTTATAAGTTCATCCTTAGTAGTGAACAAGAAGACATTAGGTATTATTGACGGTTCCTTCATCGTTACGGTTCAGGACAAGAACGTTACCTTAAAGGGTACCGTTATGGGTTCGGATACTGTCAATTATGAATTGAACTTAACCGGTGTGTTAGGTGCTCTTCAGTACGACACCAAGGATAAAGACTTCACGGCGGATTTTGCTTACGGAGAGTGGCAAGCTCAAGCAAACCAAGGTATCATTATGCTTGTGGGTCAAAACGCAAAAAATCAAATCGTATATATGTATATCCTCACTTCTCCGGTAGACGGAAAGATTCCTGCAGGTGAATATCCGATCAATAACTCCGAATATGAAAACACCGTTTTTGCATCGCCGGGTCTTTCCGGATCTCAAGCCATACCCTCTTATGCAGGTGTCACCAATGGTCAGGCTTTGACGGACTTATGGTTTATGGAAGAAGGAATGGTTAAGATAGATGAGAATATGAATATCACGGTTGAAGCACTCAACTCATATGGTAAGAGTATTAACATCACCATTAAAAGTCCAGTATCCGATTTGAAGATCTTCCAATCCGCTCAAAAAGCGGTTAAGGTACTCCGTAACGGTCACCTTGAAATCAATCGAAACAACCGGCGTTTCAACATCTTAGGGAATACTCTTTAATGGACTAACTTTTTTAGAAGAGGTTGTCAACCATCGGCAACCTCTTTTTTATATGAAGAAGATATATCTTACATTCTTTATCATCGTTTTAGCTCTTCCCACTTGGGCGGTCCTACGAACGCAAGAGCAAGCAGCAGCGGTAGCGAGCTGTTTCTTCGCGTGCGATAACGGATCGCAGCCTGCTAAAGCACCTGCACAAGCCGTGCCGGTTCGCTTGATTTACACACAAGATGTGGCGAACGAAGCGACCCCTGCTATCTATCTCTTTCAATCCGAACAGGACTCTTCTTCGTGCGTTTTTATTGCCGCGAGTGATAAGGTGAACGACATCCTCGGTTATACCGACAAGACTAACCACCATCCGCAATCCGCCGGCCACAATCTTCCCCCTGCCCTCGAATTATGGTTGGAGGCGATGGCGGATGAAATAGCCGTTTTAGAGAAAAACCCGGATAGGATAGTCCACGCACCGACGAATCGCGTCTCTATCTCTCCTTTGCTCAAAGATGAGACCGGAGCAGGTATTCAGTGGAACCAAACGAGTCCCTTTAATCTCTACTGTCCCTACTTGGATAAAAAGCAAACCGTCACAGGATGCGTCGCCACAGCTCTGGCGCAGATTATGCGGTACTATCAGTATCCTCAGCGACCGACAGGTAAGGTGTCCTATTTTTGGAAGCAAGGAAACCAAACACTCTCCATCCGGTATGATACCGTGCCCGATTATGTTTGGAAAGACATGAAATCGATAAAGGATAAGTATTACTACAGGAATCAAAAGGAGGCTGTGTCTCAATTGATGCGCGACATTGGTTATGCTGTAAACATGAATTATGGTCCTTCCAGTAGTGCCTCTATGCCCACAAGCGTGGCAGCCATGCCTAAGTATTTCGACTACAATAGTAACATCCTCTATCTGGGAGCCTCGGCTTATACCACCGAAGTGTACGAAGACCTCATCTATCAATCGCTTGCCAATCAACACCCCGTTTTGCTCACCGGAGCCAAGGCGCAGGGGGGTGTCCACGCTTTTGTATGCGATGGAGTCAATTCAAGCGGTTTATTTCACATCAATTGGGGGTGGGGAGGAGATTCCAACGGCTACTTTACGCTATCTCTGTTAGATCCCAAAGGAACCGGTACCGGAGGTTCTACTGCGGAAGGGGGTTATTGCGTACAACGCCACGCCGTTTTTAATATTCAACCGTCCACGGATACAAACATTCTTCCACTTCCTGAGAACATGTATGCGTTAGCCGCAGACTCTATCACCATCAGCCGGTCCTATCTTTCCAAAGGAGAAACACTCCAAATGTATGTCGGTAAGATTATCAACACGCAAGGCAAACCATGGTCCGGTAGAATAGGAATCCTGTATAGCGGAAAGAACTTAGACCAATCCTATTGGGTTGGAGGATACTCCGATGTAACGGATTTTAAGCCCGGGTATCTAAGAGAACGAAAAAACAACATTGAGTATAAAACAATCATTGAACTAAGCAATCAACCGGGTACGTATTACCTCACTCCATATTATAAAACGAAAGAAGAAGGTGCGCAATTGACCGCCATGCCCGTTGACTTTGGTCCCCAAAGAGTAAGACTCACCCTGGACGAGACAGGTCTGTTTACATTGGAGCTGACCGACGAACCGGAGGTTCCTGAGATTACCACCGATTACGCTCCCTCGGGCACGTCACAAAACAAGGGGGTCATCAAACGCTTTATCAACAACCAAATAGTAATTGAGAAGAAGGGCAAGAGCTACAATTTGCTGGGTATTGCTCTCTAATATAAACCGTAACACTATCGCTAAACGTCTCTTCATAGTATTTTTCTGTCTGTTAGCCCTTGTGGCCCAAGCTAAACAAATTACCATCACTCCCCGCAGCGGAAGCGCATGGAATCTTGCGTTGGAAGATGTGGGTTATCTGCGCGTCATGGGAGATAGTCTGATTATAGTAGGAAATGCGGGCGAAACGTGTGCGCGTGAGGCGTTGGTTAATGTGAGAAAGATAGCGGTAGAGGAACAGATGCCGACCGGGATAAAAAGAGTGACTTTCCCCCTTACGGGTAGAAAAGTAATCGAACCCAATGGCCGGATTGTGATACAGAAAGGGGAGGAGAGATACGGGGTGGAAGGAATGATGAATTGAACCGCTACGCTGAATGATGGAATGATGAATTGGATTGTCTGCATATTAGGTATTATTCAGTGGAGCTGCTTTAGCGGAGGGAAACTGAATTTTCAAACGAACGAGCGGCAGCTCGATTCGCTCACGGTCGTGTCCTACCCTATGAACGACTTGTGCTTCTCCGTCACCGTCGGCCAAGAGGCAATCACCATCACCCCCTCCCGCAATGACGAGACCTATATGTGGCAACTCGTTGAACCCAATAGCCTCCGCGGGATGGCGGACTACGTGGGCCACGAAAGCCTCACCCCCGCCCAGTTCTGGCAAGCCTATATTGATGTGCTCTTCTTTGACCCCACCTACGATTTAGTCAAGGGTTCCACCACCCTCAACTACAACGACCTCTCTATTGCCGACGGCAGCTACACCCTCGTTCTGGCCGGCTGCGACAGCACGGGCAAACGAACCGGCGAGTTCTTCACGCGCTCCTTCTCGTTGCCCACCCGCGTTATAAGAAAGTTCAATCTCTGCGAGCAAGCTACGGGAAAAGAGGTCGATCCGTTCTTCTATTTATGGAAAGGGGGCAATGCGCCCAGGCATGTGCCTTGCTCCGATTGGGACAGTATCCGCATTGAAGAGATAGAGGAGCCTATCAATCATTTCATCGAGGGCTTTGAGTTCAGTTTTGAGTATAACGAAACAACTAATGTAGTGAAGATTACCCCCACCCTGCCCGACGAGCCGTATATCTGGTGCTTGGAGGACGAGAGGCGGGTTCAGCAAGCCGGAGGTGTGGAGCGTATGTGGCAACTCAATGCACCCATTAATGTGCAGAACGGATTTATTGATACAGGGGAGAGTTATTGCAACCTCACTTATGAGATTTGGGCACCGGGAACATACTATTTAATGGTCGCCGGATATAAAAACGAACAAACTTCTCCTGTTTTTTCTTACAAAATAACACAAAAATAGCAAAAATATTTGCATATGTCAAAAAAAAGTTGTAACTTTGCAGCCAAATTGTAAACAAACACCTACAAAAGACAAACAAAAAGCAATACACGCGCGGTGAACGCGGGTACAAAAATAAATTATTAACCCTTTAAAAAAAAAATTATGAAGAAAATCTTCACTTTGCTTTGCGCTACTCTATTAGTCTTTAGCGCAAGCGCAGCTCAAATGGCACCGAAGGCTGAACTCGCAAAGAAAGCCCCCGTTGCTGTGAAGCAAATGCAGAAAGTTCAGTTTGAGAAGGCACAGTTCGCAAAGACTGTTTCCTTGGAGAATGTTCAACTTTCCAATCAACTCAGTGCCACTCCGGCTCTGAAAGTCACTAACCAAAAGGCTCCGGTTCCTGCCCTCCTTGGCAAGAAAGTCGTTAAAGAAGCTAAGCAAAAGACCGCTCTTCAAACTTCCGCTCCTGCAAAGGCTCCGCAAGCTATTCAAGCAGATCCCATCGTAGTGGTAATTGTAGGCGAGCCGTCCATTGCGCCCGCAGGTGGTGGTGTTCAAGCCATCTCGGTTGTTGGCAATGATGGCCTGATTTATGCTTGGGGTGTTAAAGCCGAGACTTTAGAGGCCGGCAAAACCTATACTTTTGCTGACATGGACATCAACTACACCTATCGTTGCTCACAAAACTATTTCACCACTTGGGAGGATCCTACCGACGCTACTTTCTCCACTGACGCAGATAAAAACATCACGGCTTCTATGGTTACGGAGAGTGGCACCTATATGGTTTACACTACGGCTCCCCAACCGGGTTACGAAACCGTCGATGTTGTTGCTATTAGTTGTGAGATAGATGATTATGATACTGACATGATGTACACATTGGTTGATGCTAACAACGACATCTATCAGTTCGACATTTATTACACGGGGTCCATTGAGTTAGGTCACACGTATACCTATGATGATATGGACAAAACGTTTAGTTGCTATGCTACTGGTGGCAAGGGTTATCCGTTTGAGACTGCAGAGTTCACGATTACTGAAAATGAAAAGGGTCTCAAACACATTGCTGCAACCATCACTGTTCCTGCCTTTAACAAGCAATTCAATATCACTTGGGATCAACCCGAGCCGCAATCCCATGAGGTTGTTGCAAGTGATTTTGGTATGAATGATTATGGAACAGATATGTACATGGGACTTACCGATGCTGACGGCAATATATTCTACTTTGATGTTTATTACACCGGTAGTTTTGAGCTTGGTAAGACCTATACATTAACCGATATGGATCCCGACTATTCTTGGTACAAAATAGTAGTTACCGGTAGCGGGGTTAAATACGCAGAGGCTTCGATTACTGTATCTGAAGATCAAGCCGAACTGCTCCATGTCGTTGCTAATGTTGTTCTCACGAATGGCGATTCCTATACTATCACCTATGACGAGAAACCTTTCGTTCCCAGTGGCAATAAAGTTAATGTCAATGGTACCAACTTGAAAGGAGAATACATTTCTTACTACGGAGTGTATGTTTATAGCGCTGATTGTGGTAATGACATAAACATCGAATTAGCATTCAATGTAACAACCGAAAAAGCCACTTATACCAATGACGATCTTATTCCCGGGTATTGCGCATATTATTCGTCTGATTACGAAACCTACGTTGAGTTCAAGAAATTGGCTACTGACATTACCATTACGAATACCGACACTTCGAAAACCCTCACCGGTAGCATCTATGCAACCGATGGTGACGAGTATGTGCTGAACCTCGTTTATGAGAAACCCGATGCAAAGGAGATTTTCGTTAACGTTGCTAATGCAGATCTGAATACCAAAACGTTAACTGCCGGTTTCTGGACGATTGGTGGTACAACCGCTGACAAGAACAACAGTGTCAATATCTATTTCATCAGCAAAGCGCTGCAAGGCACTTTCACCGATGTTGAGCAATTTGATGCTTATTCCACTTGGGTAAGTGACAAGTCCTCCGGTTCGAACGTTTATTACGAGAACCTGAGTGCTGTTAATCTCACCTCCGCTGTTGTTGCTGATAGTTTGGTAATTGAAGGTACTTTGAACTTAGCTGACTACAACGGCAATGCAGCTATCGTTACCGTCCACATCACCACTCCTTTCACTCAAACTTGGGGAGAGTGGGAAGACTTTGCTCCGTTCGATGTGAATACCGGTAAATATATCCTCGACTTATTTGGGAAAAACTTACGCAATATTCCTGTTCAAGTACGTAAGGCCAATACCGGTTTGAAGCAATATAAACTTGCCGGTTGGGGTGCAGGGTACTTCTGCGAGAAAGGTGCAGATCTCATTATTGAGGTTGATGGCAAGAATGTTTGCACAATTGCTCCAACCTATACCGGCTGTGCTGAAGATCCATATTATGCTATCACCGATTATGATACTTGGTTCGGAACGTATGGTGCAAGTACCTTCGACCCCGAAACTTATACATTCAATTTCATGGCCATTTGGTATAATGCCTCCACTTCCGAAGGATTATATATGTCGTATGACTCCTTTGTTATGGACCGACCCATCACCAAGCGTGATACGGTTAAGGTTAATCTGGACAGAATTGTCATTGAGAAGGATATAGATGAAGAAACCGGAGATCTCCTTGGATGGTTGTATATAGGTGAAGATACCGATACGACATACCTTGTTCAAGTAGTAGGCGCAGAAAAATACGGAACTTTCTCTTATGCTGATA
>JAZRWG010000019.1:0-15027 GCA_045599545.1 Paludibacteraceae bacterium
GGATTTGAGAAAATAGTGTTATTATGGAAACGAAAGAGAAACAACAAGAGCCCAAGAAAGTGTCTAAGTTTTGGGAAGCATGTCAAAAGTTCAAACAAACATGGATTGTAAATGATCCCATGTTACTTGTATAGATATGCGTTATATTCCTCTTATTTTCAGTGACACTCGTTTTCCGTTCTATTGCAATCAAGGTTTAGAACTGATATTTAATACTAAGTAACCACGCCCATTGGGGCTAAGACATTGAAAATATAAATTGCGAAGCATAAGAATAGGTACAAATGCCCTCCCCAGTCGCATGGGGGGGGGGTGTTTTGGGTATTAAGAAATCATTCGTAAACAAAATAGCAACAAATAAATCACAAATTAACAATTAAAAATCACAAATTATGAAAAAGATTTTTTCTATTTTTGCAGCCTTAACGCTAAGCATCGGACTGTGGGCGGAGGATCACTATTTTCCTATTGAATTAGATGCCAGCACCCTCAATGGCGATGTCGTTATGGGAAAGAATCAGACAAAAGATAGCGTGTGGGAAGCAGGACACTCCGGTGTCGGTTTGGACGGATACGCCTGTTTTTATTCCAATAATTGTCAGTATGTAGACAGTTTAAGTTTAGATCATGGTCTGCCGGCTTCGGTTTATGCCCCAAATACGGACGGAGTAGATATCCCCTTTAAATTTACTTGGACAGGATCCGAACAGTTTGATGGTCATGATGCTATCCATTTGGTTTCTAACGGCGAAGCTGTTACGGTGGATTTTAAAGGAGGTAATGCGTTCAAGGGGTTATATTTTTTAGCGACTGCAGGAAATGTAGAAGGCGGTTCTTCTCCCATTACAGTAACCATTACGTATGTTGACGGGACTAGCACAGTAAGTAGTTTTAATATTTTAGATTGGTTCTATGATGGAGATAAACCAGCAAATGCGTTACAGCAATTTTATCGTTGGAGTAGTTACAATTCTGTAAATTACGATTGGAATGGTCCTTGTCTTTACTGTCTCTCGCTTAATGATGCGTTGGATCCCCTAAAACCAATCAAATCGCTCACTTTTACACAAGCGAATGACGAGATGTGCACTGCTATTTTTGCAATCACAGGCATTCTGAATGGGTGTACCCCTCAAGCGCCTCAAAACATAAGTGGTAATTATGATGGAACCAAGACAACCATTACATTTGACGAAGTAACCAAAGATATGGATAGTACCACTATCACCGGTGTAACCTATGTCTATGATGTAGCGCGTGACCCTAATTTTGTAACGATGGTGGAGGGGCATACCAATAAACCGCTTACTGTGACGGTTGAAGATGGAACCGTGACAGGAACGATTAATGCGCACTTCAAAGGATTGTACATTCGCGTTCGTGCTAAGAATACGTGTGGTGTGTCGCTTAACTCAGATGTGATTGTAGATGAAGAGGCCGAATACTTTACCGTTACTATTCCCGAATCAACGGATTATTACGTGTTGAATTATATCTCGGGGGCAAGATATATACCCGGTGAAACAGTTACATTTACTGCGCAAGTATTAGTAGACGGAAAAGATGTTGGCGGATGGAAAAATAATCATGAAACACCTCTGTCCACAACGAGTCAACTAAGCCTTACCATTACTCAAGATACGACTATTATTCCTGTCCTTAAACCAGAGGAGCGCAGTTACGAAATCGCTTCCGGCGTTACCGCCCAAATGGGAACATTGGATAAAGATTATCCATGGATAAAAACAATAACCAAACCCGGCTTGGCATATGCATCAACGAACATGGGTGTTGACGACGCAGAATATGGTGACACCTTAACTATTATCCCCGAAGCAGGTAAATATTATCGCCTAAAGTTTGATTATGCCGTTAGTTCGGAAGGATATGAGTATGATACAATGTCTGTTTGGGTGAATAATGTGAAAATTGCAGACAGAATCTCCGGTCGTGTCTCCGGCTCCTATGATTCCAACACGGCATTCTTAATAACACCGGGTCAAACGGCAACTATTGTAATGTCTTATGGAAAAGATGGTGGTGGCAACGACGGCGATGACCGTGGCTATATCTACAATATCCAAGTGATATCCTATGACACGCGTCCGGCTATTTATACCGTTACTGTATTGGAAAACGAGGGAGGTGTCGTTACCGGCTTAGTTCCGGATGGTAAATATATTTCGGGAGATGAGGTCTCGCTAACAGCGACCCCAAACAACATAGCTTCTGAGTTTAAAGAATGGCAAGACAGCACTGGAAATAAAATCTCTACTGCTAATCCGCTTACGTTCGCCATTACACAAGACACAACGATTAAGCCTATATTCAAAGTTGAAAAACGTTCATTCACTATTGCTACCGGTGTTACCGCTCAAATGGGAACATTGGATAAAGATTATCCATGGATAAAAACAACAGCCAAACCCGGCTTGGCTTATATGTCAACGAACAAAAATATGGATAACACAGAATCTATTGACATGTTGACAATCACTCCTGAAGCGGGAGTTTCCTATCGTGTTCGATTTGATTGTGCCGTTAGTTCGGAAGAGGGGTGTGACTGGATGTATATTAATATGAATGGAACGCCGATTGGAGAAAGAATCTCCGGTCAAGCCTCCCGATCATATGATTCCGGAGAAACACTCTTAACCGAACCAACTACTTTTGAAATGAAGTATGGGAAAGATTATAGTGTTTCAGATGGCGAAGATCGTGGCTATATCTACAATATCGTAGTAACCAGCGATGCTCCGGATCCGGTTTACACCCGCGACGTGACCAACGAAAGTTGGGGAACGATCTGCCTGCCGTGGGAATCTATTGCGCTCGAAGGTGGTGACTTTTACAACGTACTCGGAACGAAAGATGCCGAATTAGGTGTGGCGTTAACGCCTATTGAGGCTCCCGACCAACTCGAAGCCGGTAAGCCGTATGTCTTCAAGGCTACTTCTAACCAAATCAAGGTGACTTATGATCCTACAACCGAAGTGGAAGATTCGGTTTATGCCGGTAACCACATCTATGGCTCGTTTGCCGGTTGCACCGTTCCTAATGGCAAATACATCATTTACAACAATTTGTTGTACAAAACCGATGGTTCCAGCACGGTTGGTGCTAATCGCGCTTATTTCGATGTAACAAACATGGGCACTTACGATTCTGCTCACGCTCCGGCTCGTGTAGTCTTTATGGGCGGCCACCAAGTTCCGACAGACATAGAGGTGCACAATGCACGATGCACAATGCACGATGGTAGGTACCTTATCAACGGACAATTCGTGATTATTCGTGATGGTAAGACCTACAATGCACAAGGAATTGAACTCTAAACCGGCTAAACTTGTTAAACCCGTTAAACTTATAAAACAATGAAAAAAGTATATGTAAATCCTCAATCACGCATTGAGTTGGCACAAGTGCCAAGTATTATGGATGAGTTCTTAGGTATTGCTGCTGCCAGCAATGGTGGTGACGCTTATTGCCCACCCGCTGTTTCGGGTAATTAAAAGGCTACAGGCTGAGAGGCAGAGAGGATAGAAATCAGCGTCACTTGCAGTGGCGCTGATTTTTTGTGCGATTTGAGAAAAATCTGCACATTTTTTTTGCACATGTCAAAAAAAAGTCGTACCTTTGCAGCCGAAATCAATAGAAAAAAAAGTAATTAACATCAAAAAAATCTAATGGCGTTATGATTTTTAAGAGGCAACTATTTGTAAATCAATTGATTGAGCACAAAAACAATCAAATGGTAAAAGTGATTACCGGCATTCGTAGGTGCGGTAAGTCGTATCTTATATTTAATCTATTCTATGATTATCTTATACAGTCCGGTATTGAGGAAGATCACATTATTTGTATTCGCTTGGATAATCGTTTAGATGCGGCCTATCGTAATCCGGATGCATGCTTGTCCTATATAATTTCTCGTATTACGGATAAAAAGGAACAATATTTTTTATTGATTGATGAGGTGCAAAAAATGGAGGAGTTTGAGGATGTTCTCAATACTTGTTTGCAAATACCCAATTTAGATTGCTATGTCACCGGAAGTAATTCTAAACTACTAAGTAGTGACATTATTACCGAGTTTAGAGACAGAGGAGACGAAATACGTTTGCAACCATTAAGTTTCTCTGAGTATTGGGAAGCCTTTCCAGATAAGTCTTGGGATCAAGCATGGTCGGAATATTCCACCTACGGAGGATTACCGCATACCTTACAATTGACAACCGAAAATAGTAAAATCAACTATTTAAAGCAGTTGTTCCGCAAGACTTATTTTCGTGACATCATTGATCGCTATCATATTACTCAGGAGGCTTCTTTAGGTAGGTTATTAAATATATTGTGCTCAAATGTGGGCTCATTAACCAATCCAAAGAAACTTGAGGATGCTTTCCTAAGTTCCGGTCGAACTCGCCTAACGGATGTCACGATACGCCAATATATAGAATATTTCAAGGACGCTTTTCTGCTTAGCGAAGCGGAACGGTACGATGTGAAGGGAAAGCACTATATCTCAACTCCGCTTAAATACTATCTAACGGATTTAGGATTAAGAAACGCCCGACTTAATTTTAGACAGATTGAGGAAACACATCTAATGGAAAATGCAATATATAACGAATTGCTTTATCGAGGTTATAGTGTAGATGTCGGCGTAGTTGAAGTCTATGAAAAAGACGAAACCGGCAAACAAGCTCGCAAACAAACGGAAATAGATTTTATTGTCAATCAGGGAAGTCAACGATATTATATTCAATCTGCTTTTGATATTCCCAATAAAGAAAAAGAGACACAAGAACTTCGTCCTTTGAAGAATGTTCATGACAGTTTCAAAAAAATAGTTCTCGTTAAGGCAGACATTCTATTGCGTCGCAATGAGGATGGTATAATAACGATGGGACTAAAGCAGTTCTTAACAGACCCCAATAGTCTATTCTTGTAAAATCTATAAAGATGTGCGATTTGCGAAAAATCTGCACATTTTTTTTGCATAGCTATCCTTTCGGCATAGGCTTGAACGGCTTTTTATTGAATGTTCATTGACTATGCTTTGGGTATTCACAGGATATAGATATGTTCTATGTATGTTCTATGTATGTTCTGTGTATGTTCTAGGTATCGTCTGTTACATGAAAAACCAAATGATGGATTGAACCGCTGCGCTAAATGATGGAATGATGGATTGGGCCGAGAGGCGACAGGCGATAGGGAGAAGGGCTGATTTTTCCCCTTTTTGATTAAAAAACACTTTTTTTTCTTGATATGCTTGCATATATCATTTTTTTTCACTACCTTTGCACGGATTTTTGGGGTAACAATTGGTCGTTACACCCTAAGCCACCTAACAAACAGAAAAACAATTTTTATTTATTCACTAATACATCTAATACAATGGCTAAAGTTTATCAAGCTAATGAGATTAAGAACATTGCCCTCATGGGTGGCAGTGGTTCCGGTAAGACAACCTTGATGGAGTCGATGCTCTTCGAATGCGGCGTTATCCAACGTCGCGGTTCGGTTGAGGCTCAATCCACCGTTTGTGACTATTTCCCCGTAGAGAAAGAATACGGCTACTCCGTTTTCTCTACCGTTTGTAACGTTGAGTTCAATGGCAAGAAACTCAATATCATCGACTGCGCCGGTTCGGACGACTTTGTAGGCGGTACAATCACTGCCCTGCATGTCTGCGACACCGCCGTTATTCTGCTCACCGCCAACGGCGGCGTAGAAGTGGGTACACAAAACCGCTTCCGCGATGCAGAGAGCCACAAGAAACCCGTTGTTTTTGTGGTTAACAAATGCGACCACGAGAACGCTAACTTCGAGCGCACTTTTGAGCAACTGAAGGATAACTTCGGTAACAAAGTGGTGCTGCTCCAATACCCCGTAGCCGTAGGTGCCGGATTCAATGCCGTTATTGACGTGCTCAAGGGTAAGATGCTCCAATGGAAACCCGAAGGCGGTGCTCCTGCTTACTTGGACATCCCCGCTTCCGAAGCCGGTAAGGTTGAGGAGTTGCTCGGTGCCCTCCACGAGATGGCTGCCGAGGCTGATGAGGCTCTGATGGAGAAGTTCTTTGACCAAGGCACGCTGACCGAGGAGGAGACCCTCCGCGGATTGAAGACCGTGTTCGCCGAAGGCGGCGTTTATCCGGTTATGTGCACCTGCGGTGTGAAAGACATGGGCGCTCGTCGTCTCATGGACTTCCTTGGCGACATGGCTCCGTCCGTAGCAGACGCTCCCAAGCCCGTAACCAACGAAGGTAAGGAAGTGGCTCCCGACGCTAAGGCTCCCGCTTCGATGTTCATCTTTAAGACCTCTGTTGAACCCCACATCGGTGAGGTGAACTACTTCAAAGTGATGCAAGGTACCATCCATGCTGCCGATGACCTCCAGAATATGGACCGCGGTTCCAAGGAGCGTATCTCGCAACTGTACTCGGTAGCCGGTTCGATCCGCGTTCCCGTGGATGAAGTAACTGCCGGTGACATCGCCGCTACGGTTAAGCTGAAGGATACCCGCACGGGTAACACCCTCAATGCCAAAGATTGTGACAACACCTATCCGGGCGTTAAATATCCCGAACCCAAATATCGTCGTGCTATCCGTCCGCAGACGGAGAGCGACTCGGAGAAACTCAGTGCGTTGCTCACCCGTATGCACGAAGAGGATCCGACCTGGCTCATCGAGCAATCGAAAGAACTGCGCCAAACGATTGTCAGCGGTCAAGGTGAGTTCCACCTGCGCACCCTCAAATGGCGTTTGGAGAACAACGATAAGATGATGGTTGAGTTTGATGAACCTCGTATTCCTTATCGTGAGACGATTACCAAGTCCGCTCGCGCTGATTATCGCCATAAGAAACAGTCCGGCGGTAGCGGTCAGTTCGGTGAGGTTCACCTCATCGTAGAACCGTACGAAGAAGGCACTCCCGTGAAGGAAGTGTATAAGTTCGGTAGCCAAGAGTACCGTATCTCCGTAAAGGATACGCAAGAGTATCCGTTGGAGTGGGGCGGCAAGCTCGTGCTCATCAACTCCATCGTAGGTGGTGCTATTGATGCCCGCTTCATTCCGGCTATCCTCAAAGGTTTGATGGACCGCATGGAGCAAGGACCTCTGACCGGTTCGTACGCTCGCGATATCCGCGTTATCATTTACGATGGTAAGATGCACCCGGTTGACAGTAACGAAATATCCTTCCGTTTGGCAGGTCGTAACGCCTTCGCCCAAGCCTTCAAGGAGGCCAACCCGAAGATCCTGGAGCCTATCTACGAAGTAGAGGTTCTCGTTCCGAGCGATATGATGGGTGATGTGATGAGTGACGTTAACGGTCGTCGCGGTATGGTTCTTGGCATGGAAGCCGAGAAGAACTTCACGCGCCTCAAAGCGCTCGTTCCGTTAGCAGAGATGTCAAGTTACAGCACTACGCTCAGTTCGTTGACCGGCGGTCGCGCTACCTTCACCATGCGCTTCAAGAGTTACGAACTCGTTCCCGGTGACGTTCAAGATAAACTCATCAAGGCTTACGCTGAGAGTCAAAAGGACGAAGAGTAATGTATATTGCCGTTGCAGGAAATATAGGTGCCGGCAAGACGACGCTGACGAATATGTTGGCGAAGTATTATGGGTGGGAGCCACGCTTTGAGAGCGTTGGCTTCAACCCTTATTTAGAGGATTACTACAAGGACATCAAACACTGGTCGTTCAATATGGAGGTCTATTTCCTCAAGGAGCGAATGAAGGACCTCAGAGTCGTTGCCTCTGCCAATCATACGATTGTGCAAGACCGCAGTATCTTTGAAGGCGTACACGTATTCGTGACCAACAACTACCGCCGAGGCGATTTGAGCGACAGGGACTATACCCTATACATGGAGCTGTACAACTCCATGAAGGAGATGATGCCCCTACCGGCACTGATGATATACCTTCGCAAATCCGTACCTACGCTTATCGGTCAGATACAGCAACGCGGTCGCGAATGTGAACAGAGTCTGCAAATCGACTACCTGCAAGGACTGAACGAAAGATACGAGGACTTTATTTATCACCAGTATCCGGGAAAAGTATTGGTCATTGAGTCCGATGAACTCGATTTTGAGCATAACCCCGAAGACTTTCGAACGATTGTCAATAAGATCGATGCCCAACTCTTCGGTCTGTTCTCGGAAGAACACTTTCGCTAACTTTAAACTTTAAACTATAAACTTTAAACTAAAAGACAGGATGCATATAGCAATAGCAGGAAATATTGGTTGCGGCAAGACAACGCTGACCAACATGCTCGCCAAGCACTATGGTTGGACCCCTCGTTTTGAGAGTGTAGATTTTAACCCTTATTTGGAGGATTTCTACGGAGACATGCACCGTTGGGCCTTCCACTTACAGGTTTATTTCCTTAACAAACGCTTCCAAGACGTAGTGGAAGTGAGTAAGAAGACCAATGAATGGATTGTTCAGGACCGCACCATCTATGAGGATGCCCGTATTTTTGCGCCCAACCTCTATCGCCAAGGGTACATGTCGGAACGCGACTTTAAGAACTACAGCGATCTGTTTGATTTGATGATGTCCCTGGTCAAGATGCCGGACCTGATGATTTATATCCGTTCGTCCATCCCTAACCTCGTGGCACAGATACAAAAACGCGGACGCAGTTACGAGGCGGGCATGCGACTGGATTATCTCAACGGTCTGAACGACCTGTACGAGGAGTGGATTGCCGGATACAAGGGCAAACTACTGATCGTGGACGGCGATAAGATTAAGTTCGCTGACCGACCGGAGGACTTCCGCTTTATCACCGACCAGATTGATGCCGAGTTATTCGGTCTCTTCCCCTTTGAAAAGGAGAACAAGGTAGGTAAGGAAATACGCTAAGGAGTCCTTAGATGATCCAACATTTTTTAGATTATATTGCGGTTGAAAAGCATTATTCGACGCGAACGGTGGAGGCCTATCGCGACGATCTGCGCGATTTCTGTCGATTCCTGGGTTGGGAACCGACAGATTTTGATCCGGCTCAAGTGGACGAGAACGACATCAAGCAGTGGATTATTGAGCTTATGGACGAGGAGCATAATGCCAAGCGAAGTGTTAAACGCAAAGTAAGCAGTTTGCACAGTTTCTATAAGTTTCTGCTGCGCGAGGGCATCGTTAAGGTGGATATCACCCAACGGGTGGTCGTTCCCAAGGTCGATAAACCCCTCCCTATCTTCTTCAAGGAAAGCGAGATGGAAGCGGTTACCGCCCAAGACGATGCGGCTGATGATTGGGTCAGTGCCCGCGACTGCCTCATTATTGAGATTTTCTACCAAACGGGCATGCGACTTTCCGAGATGGTGGGATTAAAAGACGAGGATATCGACACCGCCACGGGACAGATTCGGGTGTTTGGTAAACGCAGGAAGGAGAGGATTATCCCTATTGGGCAAAAACTCATAGAGCAAATCAAGCGGTATTGGGCTTTTCGGCAGGAAGAGTTTGATTCTGACCCTTGCGGGAGTTTGTTTGTAAAGCAACTGAGAAACAAGGAAATCCGTCCGATAGACAAACACACCTTATATAATATCGTGCGTGCACGCATGGGCGAGGTCAGTTCGCTCACCAAACACTCCCCTCACGTGCTGAGGCACACCTTTGCCACCACCATGCTCAATCATGGGGCAGATATTAGAACGATTCAAACGCTACTCGGTCATGCCTCTTTGGCGACCACACAGATTTACACACACACCAGTTTTGAACAGATCAAACAAGTGTATAATCAGACCCATCCGAGGGCAAAAATGGTCAAAAAAGAGGAAAAAAAGGAGATTTTGGGAGAAAAATAACGATTTTTTGCATTTTTTTGCGAAAATATTTTGTCATATCAGAAAAAAGTAGTAATTTTGCACCGCTTTTCGGCCGAGTAGTCTCGAAAGTGACAAAATGGCGAAGCGTTCGCCACTATAGCTCAGTTGGTAGAGCAGCGGTTTTGTAAACCGCCGGTCGTTGGTTCGAGTCCGACTAGTGGCTCTTAAGATCTTTGAAATATTGGGTGTGTTCCAGAGTGGCCAAATGGGGCAGACTGTAAATCTGCTGTCTCTGACTTCGGTGGTTCGAATCCATCCGCACCCACAAAATGTCAACGCGGTTCTTTCCGCGTTTTCGCTGAAAACGCGGAAATAGCTCAGTCGATAGAGCACTAGCCTTCCAAGCTGGGGGTCGCGGGTTTGAGTCCCGTTTTCCGCTCATTTCGCTGCTTTAGCTCAGTGGTAGAGCGCATCCTTGGTAAGGATGAGGTCCCGAGTTCAACTCTCGGAAGCAGCTCACAATATATTTTTTTATCGTATGCGCGCGAGGGTTATTGTGCCCGTCCGCGTCGATGTGATTTAGAAAACAAACAAACCAAATTTATTAACGTTAATAAAATTCTAGAATTATGGCAAAAGAGAAATTTGACCGTTCGAAACCACACGTTAACATCGGTACTATTGGTCACGTTGACCACGGAAAAACTACTTTGACCGCTGCTATCACGACTGTATTGGCTAAGAAAGGTCTGTCTGAGTTGCGTTCCTTCGATTCTATCGATAACGCACCTGAAGAGAAAGAGCGTGGTATTACTATCAATACCGCTCACGTTGAGTATCAAACCGCTACCCGTCACTACGCTCACGTAGACTGCCCGGGCCACGCTGACTATGTAAAGAACATGGTTACCGGTGCCGCTCAGATGGACGGTGCTATCATCGTTGTTGCTGCTACTGATGGTCCTATGCCTCAGACCCGTGAGCACATCCTGTTGGCTCGCCAAGTGAACGTTCCCCGTCTGGTTGTATTTATGAACAAATGCGACATGGTGGACGACGCTGAGATGCTTGACCTTGTTGAAATGGAAATGCGTGAGCTGTTGAGCTTCTACGAGTTCGATGGTGACAACACTCCCGTTGTCCGCGGTTCTGCCCTTGGTGCATTGAACGGTGTTGCTGAATGGGAAGACAAAGTTATGGAATTGATGGACGCTGTTGACAACTGGATTGAGTTGCCCACACGTGCCGTTGATAAACCTTTCTTGATGCCTGTTGAGGACGTCTTCTCCATCACCGGTCGTGGTACCGTTGCTACCGGCCGTATTGAAACCGGTATCGTTAAAGTTGGTGACGAAGTTGAGCTGAACGGTCTTGGCTGCGAAGGCAAGAAATCCGTCATCACCGGTGTCGAGATGTTCCGCAAATTGCTGGACGAAGGTGAAGCTGGTGATAACGTAGGTCTGCTGCTCCGTGGTATCGACAAAGACGAGGTTAAACGTGGTATGGTTATTGCTAAACCCGGTTCCGTTAAACCTCACGAGGAGTTCAAGGCTTCTGTTTATATCCTGAAGAAGGAAGAGGGTGGCCGTCACACTCCGTTCCACAACAAATATCGTCCTCAGTTCTACATCCGTACCATGGATGTTACCGGTGAGATCACTCTGCCCGAAGGAACTGAGATGGTTATGCCCGGCGATAACTTGGAAATCACTGTTAAGCTCATCTATCCGGTAGCTTGCTCTGAAGGTCTGCGTTTCGCTATCCGTGAAGGTGGTCGTACCGTTGGTTCAGGCCAAATCACGAAGATTCTTGACTAATATCTGTTAAGATACATTACGTAAAAGTTCGGGCGTTGAGCCCGGGCTTTTTACGGAAGTCCTCCAATGGTAGGAGAGCGGTCTCCAAAACCGTCAATGTGGGTTCGATTCCTGCCTTCCGTGCAAATTCAGTTTGTGAATTGCAAATTGAAAAATGTTACAAAAATAGCTTCCAATTGACGTCGATGGCGCCTTGATTTCGTGTGAAAAAAGGTGGTCTCGAGGCCAAGTTGGTTGCGCAATAAGGAAATTAAAAATCTACTGTATATGAAACTCGTAGAAAACATTAAGGAATCGTACACCGAATTGGTACACAAAGTCAGCTGGCCATCCCGCAAGGAGTTGGCACAAAGCTCGGTGGTAGTATTGATCGCTTCCCTCATTCTGGCACTGATTGTGTGGCTGATGGACTGGTGTTTCGAATCCATTATGACGTTTGTTTACGGATTGTTCTAATTAAAGTATTACAACTATGATTGAGAATAATCTTAAATGGTATGTCCTTCGCGCTATCAGCGGCAAGGAAAACAAGGTGAAAGAGTATATCGAAGGCGCCTTGGTTACCTCGTCCCTGTTCCGTGAATATGTATCGCAGGTACTGATTCCAACCGAAAAAGTGGTTACCTTGCGCAATGGGAAACGCACCATCAAGGAGCGTAACTTGTTGCCCGGCTATGTGCTGGTTGAATGTAACTTGACTGACGAGTGTTATCCGTTGCTCCGCAATATTCCCAACGTATTGGGATTCTTGTCGGAAAGCAAAAACACGACCAAGCCTGCCCCTGTCCCGCAATCTGAAATCAATAAGATTGTTGGTAACGTAGAGGTGGACGAGGAAGAGTTGATGCTCGAAGATATTTACATGGTTGGTGAGAAAATCAAAGTTACCGATGGTCCTTTCAATGGGTTCAACGGCGTTATCAGCGAAGTGATGCAAGACAAACACAAACTGAAAGTGGTGGTAACAATCTTTGATCGTCAAACACCGCTTGAACTTGGTTTCAATCAGGTAGAAAAAGAGTAGAAGGCATTGTTACGGGCCGTTTGACTACTCGATAGTTTATTAATCAATCGCGAGAGTTACATCGTAACGTACGTATCGCAAAAACTATTAAAAACAAAACAATTATGGCAAAAGAAATTGCTGGATTTATTAAGCTCCAAATCAAGGGTGGCGCTGCCAATCCTGCACCTCCGGTAGGACCTGCTCTGGGTTCCAAAGGTGTTAACATCATGGAGTTTTGTAAACAGTTCAACGCCAGAACGCAAGAAAAGGCAGGTAAAGTGCTGCCTGTAATCATTACCGTTTATGCGGACAAGTCATTTGACTTTATCGTTAAAACTCCTCCCGTTGCTGTACAATTGGTAGAGGCTGCTAAAATTAAGGGCGGTTCTGCTGGGCCTAACCGTAAGAAAGTGGCTAACATTACCGAGGATCAGTGCCGCGCTATCGCTACGGACAAGATGGTGGACATGAACTGCTTCACCGTTGAGTCTGCTATGGCTATGGTAAAAGGTACGGCTCGCAGTATGGGTATTACCGTTAAGTAACTTTTAATCTTCGAACAACTATGGCAAAATTGACAAAAAATCAAAAGCTTGCTGCTGAGAAGATTGAAGCAGGTAAGCTCTATACAGTGGCCGAGGCCGCTGCTCTGGTAAAAGAGATTACAACAACTAAGTTCGATGCCAGTGTGGACGTAGACGTTCGCCTCGGTGTTGATCCTAAGAAAGCCAACCAAATGGTTCGTGGCGTTGTGTCACTGCCCAATGGTACAGGTAAAGTAACTCGCGTTCTCGCTCTCGTTGGTCCTGATCAAGAGGCTGCTGTCAAAGAGGCAGGTGCCGACTTCATCGGATTGGACGAATATGTAGAAAAAATCAAATCCGGTTGGACGGATTTCGACGTTATGATCACCCAACCCCAATATATGGGCAAGATTGGTGCTCTGGGTCGTGTCCTTGGTCCTCGTGGATTGATGCCTAACCCCAAATCCGGTACGGTAACGATGGACGTTGCCAAGGCCGTTAAAGAGGTTAAGCAAGGTAAGATTGACTTCAAGGTGGACAAATTTGGTATTGTTCATACTTCTATCGGTAAGGTAAGCTTCACAGCTGAGCAAATCGCTCAAAATGCGAATGAGTTCATTCAAACGCTGATTAAGTTGAAGCCCACTGCTGCCAAAGGTACCTATATCAAGAGTATCTATTTGAGCAGTACGATGAGTCAGGGAATTAAAGTAGATACCAAGACAATAGAGTAATTGAAAGGAGAAACAAGTATGAGAAAAGAAGATAAAACCGCTCTTATTCAAGAGCTGCAAGACCAAATCGGTTCGTACTCGCATTTCTACCTGACCAATATTGAAGGTTTGAACGCTGAAAAAACCAGCGCTCTGCGCCGTGCCTGCTTCAAGGCAGACATCAAATTGGTGATGGCTAAGAATACTCTCCTGCAAAAAGCCCTCGAACAGAGAGGTATTGATGCGTCCCTGTTCACCGCCCTCAAAGGCAACACGGCTCTGATGCTCTGTAATACAGGTAATGCTCCCGCTAAACTGATTAAGGAGCTCCTCAAAAAGGAGAAAAACAATCCGGATGCCAAACCCCAACTCAAAGCTGCTTATGTAGAGGAAAACGTCTATGTAGGTGCCGAGAACTTGGAGATGCTGTCCGCTATCAAGTCCAAAAACGAACTTATCGCCGACGTTATTGCTCTGTTGCAATCGCCTGCTAAGAACGTTATCTCCGCTCTGCAAAGCAGCGGTACTACCATCCACGGTGTCCTCAAGACGCTGGGTGAAAAAGCTGAATAAATCAGCATAACTCCGGTATGACCGGGAAAAATTAACAATTAAAAAAATAACAATTTAAAATTATACAATTATGGCAGACGTAAAAGCTATTGCTGAACAATTGGTAAACCTTACTGTTAAGGAAGTTAATGAACTCGCTCAAGTATTGAAAGAGGAGTATGGTATTGAACCCGCTGCTGCTGCAGTTGCAGTTGCTGCTCCCGCTGCCGGTGGTGAAGCCGCTGCTGCTGAGGAGAAAACTTCTTTCGATGTAGTTCTGAAAGAAGCAGGTGCTCAAAAATTACAAGTCGTTAAGGCTGTTAAAGAGCAAACCGGTCTTGGTCTGAAAGAGGCTAAAGACATCGTTGACGCTGCTCCCGCAACCGTTAAGGAAGGTCTTGACAAAGCCGCTGCCGAGGCTCTGAAGAAAGCTCTCGAAGAGGTTGGCGCAGTTGTTGAACTGAAGTAATCCGTCAGGTAATTAACCTGCAACAGGTTTAGATCCCGACCATAAATCGGGGTCTAAACCTTTTTCTCTGAAAAGAGGCCAAATCTTAAATATGTTAAAAATTTGGTAAAAATTGTGCTTTTTATCTTAAAACACATTAA
>JAZRWG010000020.1:0-48961 GCA_045599545.1 Paludibacteraceae bacterium
GTCCCGACTTTTCGCGAACAGATTTCGTTTGTCCGTGAAACCGCCAAACCTGTCCGTGAAGTGGTTCAAACTTAATATGTGGCGGAGTTGGCGGACTTGGCGGAGTTCCAGCAGTGGCCGAAGTCCGATGAGTATTGAGAGCCTGCCAAGTCCGCCAACCCCGCCACAACAAAATCGGCAAAAGACTTTTGCCGAGAAGGAACAGGGTAATAGGATGAGAGGCTGAGAGGCACCCTACACCTCCCGAGCACCCTCCCTGACCAACGCGGTAATCAGGCCCAAATCAGGCGGTAATCACGCGGAGAGGTAAGGGAACTAATAGTGCACACAAGCGGCTCCCGATTGCTCGGAAGCCGCCTGAATTCTCTCAGCCAATAGCCTCTCAGCCAATCAGCCTTTCCGCCCTCCTACCCTTAGGGGGAGTTGGAGGGGGATTTTTTATCTTACCCTCTCTCCCATAGCGGAATAATGTTGTCCGTTGCGGTTGATGATGAGTTGTCCGTTGCGGAGGTATTTCGTTGCCGTGGTGGTTGGAAGGATATTTTTCAATTCAGTACCTGCATTTTCCTTGAAGGTAGCCGTTATCTCCGTATCTTGCATTATAGTGAAGATATAGGGATTCTCGGTTGAGCCATCGCTCCATTGGTCAAAGAGGTAGCCCTCATTAGGAGTGGCTTTGAGTGTAATCTTCTCACCCTCACGATATTGTCCGGAAACTACAACATTTACATTACCATTCTCGCCTGCTAATACGGTTAGCGTGTAGATAGGACGCGGATCTTCAGGTGTGAGGAACTGTACTTCTTCACCATAGTATGTTTTTCCTCCTGCTATTGCATAAGCGCGGCAGGTGTAAGTAGTGCTATAAGCAAGGTCTTCCAATACAGCAGTCATCACTTGTCCGGAAGCGGTTACGCGATAGACACTATCGGCTGTAGCAGCAGAAGCACGATTAGGAGCCTTCTTGCCACTATTGAACCAGTATTCAAAACCTTGTTCGGTTACATCATCTGTACCGGTCATTACGTAGCCACGTACTTGGACAGCATTTGAAGTTGGCGAAGTGGCGAGAGCGTAGGTATGAACAGTGGGTTCAAAGTACGAGAAATCGCTTGGGTCAAAGGTTATCCATTCGCCGTAGTAACGAGTGCCATCCGCTGCTTCGTAATAAGGACGCACATTCCAATAAGCGTCTGTACCAAGATTAAGTAGCCGTCCTTCCATCACGCCATTGCAGAGGATAGCAGTACCACTTTTAGAAGGCATGGTTGAAGGTGCATCGTATTTGCGCCACTCAAAACCTACGTTAGTTTCGTAGTCACTGATATTTGTCTCTGCTGCAACCACTGCCGTTCCTGCGGAGACAATTTTGGGTGTTTGAGTAGTAAGAGTAAGTTTTGGGAGTTGTATCTCTAGTTTAGCACCTTCTTCCCAATCGTTTTCTCCTATTTTTTTGCTCGTATAGTAGATGTCGGTTTTTTGATTAGGTTTGAGTCCAGTAAAGATTACGTGATTTTTTGTGGGAGTCAGTATTTTTTCAATATCATTTTCCTCTCCGAAATAATCAATGGAAATGCTATCATATAAGGAAGTTGTCGGAATATAGGTTAAGTCTATATCCATTTCAATGGTCGTGGGAGATACTTTATATGTGGCAACTTCAGCGGATTGAGGAATGAGTGTTGCTTGGTATGATGCTTCCTTGATAATAGGATTGATAGCATTTAAGTTATTAGGATTATTATCGTATTCAAATGGGGAGATTGCGACATATATAGTTTTATTTTCGCTTAGTCTATAGCCGCCAAACCATTCAGATTCTAACGATTGTATCCAATTAGGAATCGTGATAGAAGATAGAGAAAAACAACCATCGAAGGTTTGTTTTCCAATCGTAGTAACAGAATAAGGAACAAACATCTCTGTTAGATTACTCATGTTTTTACATAGAGACGTAGGTATAGTTTCAACTTTGTCTCCCAATACAAATGTGGTAATTTTACTTTCAATATTATAGAAGATAACATATCTATAATCGTTAGGAATGGTACAATTCTTAGCATTCCAATATACTGTTGTTAAATTGTTACAATTACAAAATGCCTTTGAGCCAATGGCTGTAACGTTCTCAGGTATAGTTATAGATTGAATACCACATCCATCGAAAGCATTATCTCCAATCGTTGTGACGGAATTAGGTATTTGAACACTCCCTGTTGCCGTTGGTAAGCAAGCACATAGATTTGTTTTAGAGGCATCACTGTAAATAAGATAACCATCGAAATAACCATTAATACATTTAGCCCCCCAAGGTGCTCCTGTTGCGGTACCTGTATAGTTAATGTTTAAGACATTCTCGAACGCATACCCTCCAATTGATGTGACGGAAGAGGGAATGTCAATAGAGGTTAAACCTAAACAATTGGCAAATGCGGACGTTCCTATTGAAGTGACCGAATTAGGAAGATGTACTTCTAATTTTTCGCACCCTTGAAATGCGGCCATTCCTATCGAAGAGACAGAATTGGGGATAGTGATGGTTTGTAACGACTTGCATTCAGAAAAAGAACCATAGTCAATAGTTTGAAGTGTATTGGGAAGTCTGACATTTTTCAATGAGGGACATCCCCCACATATAAAATAAATGGAGGTTGGACCATCTTCCATATAAAGAGTATGCAAATTTGGACAATCTTCGAATATCGCTTGCCCTAATGAGGTAACGGACGAAGGAATATGCACTGATTCCAGTCCACTATATCCAAAAGCAGAATTGCCAATTGTTGTGACGGAATTAGGAATCGTTATTGACGTTAAACTAGAGCAACGAGAGAAAGCCCCATCTCCAATCCATCCTGTTCCATCTTGAATGGTATACAATGATAAAGTCTTATCTACAGCCTCTATTAAATAGGTGCCGGCATAACGAACGTTGTCTATTATTGGAAGAGATGTACATTCAGCGAAAGCGGCACGTCCAATCGTTGTGACTGAATTGGGAATATTTACCAAAGTCAGTTTGGTGCAACCTTGAAATGCGGCCATTCCTATCGAAGTGACAGAATTGCCAATCGTTGCCGAAGTCAAACCTGAGCAACCAGCGAAAGCTGCATCTCCAATGGTTGTGACAGAATTAGGAATGGTTATTGAAGTCAAGCCTGTGCAACTAGAGAATGCATAATCTCCAATCGTTGTGACGGAATTAGGAAGCGTTATCGAAGTAAAACTACTGCAACCACCGAAAGCATAATCTCCAATCGTTGTGACGGAACTGGGAATAACCAAATCTTTTACATCAACATCATTAATATAGAGGTTACTACTATAAGATATGGGGTTGGCACTAGAATTTTCAAAACTTATTTTACACCAACCTTCAATTGTGCCGGTATAATTTGTTTTAGTCAAATTAGAGCAACGATAAAATGTGTTCCCTCCAATCGTTGTGACGGAGTTTCCAATCGTTACCGAAGTCAAACTAGAGCAATAAGAGAAAGCCCACCAACCAATCCACTTAACTGAATTAGGAATGGTAATCGATGTCAAACCGGAGCAATTGGAGAACGCCTTTGCAGAAACTTGTTTAATACCTTCAGGAATCGTATAGGCACCAGTATAAGATGTTGGCATAAAGGCGAAACAATTAGCATTATAGATAGGAGTTGTTAAACTAGAGCAACCATCGAAAGCATAATCTCCAATCGTCGTAACGGAATTGGGAATCGTTACCGAAGTCAAACCGGAGCAACCAGAGAAAGCCCTAACTCCAATCGTTGTGACAGAACTGGGAATGGTTACCTCAGTCAAACTAGAGCAATCACGAAAAGCATACTCTCCAATCGTTGTGACGGAATTAGGAATAGTGATTGAGGTCAAACCGGAGCATTCATCAAAAGCATAATTTCCGATGGCTGTTACAGAATTGGGAATAGTTAATGAAATCAAACCAGTGCAACCATAAAAAGCGCCTCCTCCAATCGTTGTGACTTCGCCTGCAAAAGTAATGGTACCCGTATCATTGGAAAAGGTGTGAGAAGAAATAGATACATTGAACGCATTGGTGTGAAGACCTCTAAAATCTCCTATCACTTCTGGTAACTTTTCTGTAGCCGTGTAGGTAATGACATTACTTGCCAAAAGGGCAGTGGTGGCGACAAGTGCCACGAAAAGAGATAAAATTTTGTGTTTCATAAAGTTGTTATTGTTTTTAGTTTTGCCTACTCTTCATTGGATTTTCGGCTTACTCCGTTTTATATTTAGTTAATAATGAATGTTCGCGCGTATACGCACACAAAAAGCGTGAACTTTCGTTCGCTTCATTTGATCTTTTGAGGTCTTCGACTACCTATTCTACTCAAATGTACGCACAAAAACTCACGCTGGTGACGCGAGCGTGCATAAACCGTACTTGAGTAGATTTTCTGAAATTGTCGAAGTTTCAAAAGATCAAGTTGGGCTTACAACGCTATTTCTCCTGCCTCTGCAGGTGTATGTCTGCCATTTTACGTTTGGCGAAACGAGAGGTTATTGTCAGTCGGTGACAATTTGTCACCAACTCTCAAGCATAGGTGGGTGGTTATCTAACTTGTCTCAATATTTCTTCGGGATTGATTCCCATTTGACTAATAGCACTTAAGTGTTTTCCCATAGCATTAAGTGAGTGACCACAATGATAGAGTGTGTCATCAACAATCAACCACCTGTCATGGCTTTCATTCTTCCATTTATGTACCTCTATATGCTCTTTGTTGGCTTCTGCATCGTGAGAGTCCATTAAGCGACGCATGCCGGCACCA
Organism: Paludibacteraceae bacterium; assembly: GCA_045599545.1. Classification (GTDB taxonomy): domain Bacteria; phylum Bacteroidota; class Bacteroidia; order Bacteroidales; family Paludibacteraceae; genus Colicola. Next base: position 4,797 of record JAZRWG010000020.1, read on the forward strand.
ACACCATTCGTATAAATCTCTGCTAAAACCCCTTTGGCACGAACATCTAAAATATCAAAGGTGAGCGCATCTACATAGCCATCAATAATAATCACCCTCCGTTTGGCGGTCTTAACTAAAGACTCCAACGCCACTCGCGCCTCAAAGAAATTGCCCTCGAAGAAGACTTGTTCTGCCGGAGGTAATGCCGTTTTAACAAAGAAATCTATTTTTTTGTCATGTTCGGCGACCCGTTCTTCCAATCGTTGCAAACGGCTGTTTACAGCATATCCACGAAGCATGTAGTCCTTCAGAATCTTATTTGCCCATTGGCGGAATCTTGTACCCACTACTGATTTTACACGATAACCGACTGAAATGATAGTGTCAAGATTATAATAAGTAACGATGTGTGTCTGTGTCTTTCCTTGGATTGCTCCATGTTCAGTGGTAGTCAAGAAATCCTTGACAACCTCTTCTCGTTGTAATTCACCTTCTTTAAATATGTTGTTTATATGCAAACTGACATTTTGCTTCGTTGTGTGGAACAACTCTGCCATTTGCTGCTGGCTTAACCACACCGTTTCATCTGCCAAGCGAACCTCTAACTTAGTCAGTTCATTTGGTTGATAAAGTACTATTTCGTTTTGTTCATTCATATTCAATCTATCTTACATCGCCTTTATATAGGTGTATGTCTGCCATTTTACGTTTGGCGAAACGAGAGGTTTTTTCAGTCTGCAACGAGGGCTATATTAAGATTGAGTTTCTTTTCTATATTCATCAAGAATATAGATTGGACTTTGAATATACAACCCCGTTTCTATACGAGAAAGTGCTTCAAATGTACGTGAACTATAAAACGCATCCATGGCATCGCGCATGGACAATCCTTGTTCTTCCATAAGCAAGGCAACCACATCACGAGTCAAAGACTCTATCATAAAATTTTCTTTGCTCATATTCTTTTAAGTATCGTTAACGCTTTATCCGTTCCAAAGAAGTACTGTATAGTTACTTGATGGTATTTTATCTCTTCTAAAAACTGCTCTTTCGTAATGATTCCCTCCGTATATCTACGAATTTGAAAACCCACAGTATCATTTGCAATTGGACCAATCACTATATCATAATTATGTAAGGAATGTGGCAACTTATTTTGACGATTAAGTAGAATAAAATCTGCCCATTCTTCTGAATAAGTATCAAAATGAAGTATATTTAAGTCTGTCAACTTGGTTTCGTCCAAAAGATAGTGTTGTACAATCTCTTCTCCTACACCATACTGACGGAACTTTCGTTCTGCTTGACGTTTGGCGACTTTCTCATCCGGAGTAAGGTAAAATCCATAGCCAAAATCCTTTCCTACACGACTTGCATTCAAACGAATTTCGCTAAAGTTTATATTGGTTCCGTGATATAGTATCATGCTATCGTTCCTCCCATTCGTTTGCAATAAATTGTTAAGTCCTCAACAACATCATCAAAAGACAATGTATGCTCAACATCATAAAACTCTTCTACAAAATCAAGTCCTTTGAATTGTTGTAGATAACAATAAGCTTGCTGCGACGATAGTTTGTGCGCAGCAGCAAATTCGGATATCAGTGCTATCAGATAATCCAAACGATCTTTTATTGATTTACTCATTTTTTCCGTCTTTGCAACTTTCGGCTTCTATATAACTAACTTATGGTTGTTATTTTTTCATTTTGTTTTCGACAACTCGAAAAACTGGCTGCAAAGATACGATTTTTTTTTGATATGTGCAAAAAAAATGTGCAAATTTTCGAGAAATCGCACACTTTTTAGACCGCTGCGCTGTAAGACCGTCCCTACGGGACTGTAAGACCGCTGCGCTGTAAGACCGCCTTCGGCTGTAAGGCTGATAGGCCGAGTGCTTAGATTCTTTCCAAATAGGCGGCGGGGAGCCAACCGACATTGTTACCGACGTGGATATTTACCCAATCTCCTAAAGACTCATGAATGGTCACCTTCGTGCCCTCATGCAAGGTGAAAAGTTCCGTGCCACTGCGGTCGGGAGAAGCCTTACAGTTCACTATGCCCTGCGTGATAATCGCCTCCGAACGAAGCGTATCCCGACGATGAAGCGAAAAAGCATTCAAACCGGCGAGGATAGCGAACAGAAGGAATATCCACGAGAGGTGAAACGCCAAGCGTTTGAGGGTAGGGGAGTAGGGGAGTAGGGGAGTAGGGTGACCGGCTACAGATGACAGGATAAAGATCACGATTCCAATTAAAGTAAGGCACCAGAAAATAATAGAAAGAAGGAACCAAAGACCCTGCGGGAGTTGGTTGCGAAGAACCTTTGCCCACGAAGACAAAAAGAACTCATTGTCCTCTACATTATCTATAATCTGCGACTGCGCAAAAAGCAAGTTGTGCTTGCAGTCCTTGTCCCGCGGATCGAGACGCAAACTGCGCTCGTAAGACAAAATAGCATGACCTAAGTCACCCTGCTTGAAAAGGGCGTTACCCAGATTATAATAGACTTCGGCAGAAGGCTCACATTGCTTATACAAAGAGACGGCCTCTTCGTAGTTACCTTGAGCGTATTGCTCATTCGCTTGCGCAAAAAAAGCGGCTAAGAATATAAGGAGTAGTTTCATAACTTTTGATTTTCGAGGGTGTTAATAAGAGTGACGGTTTGTTCGTAAAGCACTTGGGCTTCGGAAGCAGGATCGGACGATAAAGAGGCAGTATAACGCGCCATCTGAATAGCGTTAATAACCTCCTCTACCTGAGCCAAGATAACCTCGCTTTCGGAGGTGTTAGCTTTAGCGGTTAGTTTTAGCTTTAGATTAGAGACGATATTGCTCTTGTTCAGTTCTGCCGTAGGAATACCCAAACGATCAGAGAAATACTGCCAAAGGGCTTTCTCTATCTCTTCATAGAAAGAACTGTAATTGGCAGCAGCCAAAGCACTATTGGCCGTCTTGAGACGCTTCTGCGCTACCTTGTTCGCTTTCTTATAGCGCACGTGCGCTACGTTCGCGTTCTCCTTAATGTATTTGCGTAGGAGAAGGGCGGCGATGGCGGCGAGGAGGAGAGGCAGCAAGTAACATTCTATATAGTTGAAAGTGGAAAGTTCTCTGCCCCAAGGGGCGCGATCGGCAAGCCGTGTAAAGTTTAAAGTAAGTGCACCTTTGGCGGTAGTGGATAGGTCGGACGTGTGGATGTAGCGGATGTCGGTGCCGAGGTGCTTGATGTCTTCTTTGAGAACAGACCTACGGACTGTAGAACCGCCTTCGGCTGTAAGACCGGCTGCGCCTGAAGAGGCAGAAGGGCTGAGAGGCTGAGAGGCTGAGAGGTCTTGACCGTCACGGGTGATGTGCAGGGTATACTCGGGGGTAGAGAGGGTCTTATATTGGTTCGCCTGCGTGTCGTAATACGAGAAACGAACCGACGGAATAAGATACTCTCCCGCTGCACGAGGGATAGCCAAATACTCAATCGTCTTACTTCCGGAGGTACCCGAAGTAGTGGTTTTGAAGTTATTGGTGACTTTCGGATCATAAGGCTCAAAACCTTCGGGCCAATCGATAGACGGGGTCTTAATGAGCTTCATATTGCCACTGCCGCTGATGGTCAATTTCAGCGTTAAGGCTTCGTTTACTTTGAGGCTGATAGGCTGAGAGGCCGAAGGGTTGGCGGCGAGGGAGAACTTACCTACGGCACCGGAGAAATCGGCGGGTTTGCCGGAGGGTAGGGGTTTGACATGAATAGTAACACCAGACGCGGGTAGGGTACGATTGACATTGGCATAGGAACCAAAGAAATCGTCAAAGATACTGCGTACCTGTTGGCGCGTCTGTACCCTTAACACCGCCTCAAAGGAAGCGGGGTCAATCTTAATGTCCCCACTACGTTGCGGATAGAGAACGGTCTTGTAGAGCACCGCCGTTTGGTAGTTGCGACCGTTATAGTGCTCCAGTTCGGTCTGTATCTCGCCGTTCTCCAGTTCCTGCTTGAGGAAACCTGTGAACTCAGGTATCTTGGTGTTATTGGTGAACTGCGCGATATCGACATTCGCAAAGTACAACTTATAGCATAAGTAGATAGGCTCCTGCTCGGTGACGGAGGTCTTGGAGACGAGGGTGCGGATGAAGCAGTCTTCCGACGAAGCCCCCTTCTGACTTCCCCCCGAAGAGGAAGAATTAGTTTGCTCTCCCCTGCCGGGGGAGCTGGAGGGGGCTGATTGTTCATCGGCGGGAAGGACGGTGATCTTGAGTCCGTTGGAGCGGTGCTCATCGCCCTCGGCGGTGACGGTAGCGGGTCCGATGGTAAAGGAACCTTCCTTGGCCGAGAGCAGAGTGAAAGTGAAAGTGAGCGTGAACGACGAACTCATCTTCCCGTTCACAAACGAAGTGGATTGCGATTGGGACGTATAAGGTCCGGCAAGCACCTCAAAGGGTCCCCAGTCGGGCTGACGCAGGTTCTTGGCCTTCGTATTGACCGTATAAGTCAATTGGAAGGGACGATTGACAATCACCTGCGACGGCGCGGAGGCGGTGAAGGTTACTTCTTCGGCGAAGAGGAGTAGGGGAGTAGAGGAGTAGAGGAGTAGGGTAAGTAAGCCTACAAATAATCTATGTTTCATATTACCATTCTTTTTCTACAGTGCGTTTTTGACCTTGCTGGCGTTGCAGTTTCTCCTGCGTTTCTTGTTCGTCTTGCTCTAAGGCTTGGAGTATCTGTTCAGCCGTTTGCTTATCCATCTGATCTTGTTGCTCTTGCTGCTCTTGCTGCTGATCTTGGTTCTGTTGGTCCTGCTGATCTTGCTGTTGCTGTTGCTGCTGTTGCTGTTGATTTTGATTTTGGTTTTGGTCCTGGTTCTGTTGCTGTTGTTGCTCTTGGAGCAGGGTCATGGCTTTGGCCAGGTTATAGCGGGTGTCGTTATCCTTGGGGTTAGCGCGCAACGATTGCTGATAGGCCGCCACTGCCTTATCGTACTGCTGCTGGGCAAAGCAGGCATTACCTAAGTTATGCATTGTCTGCGCTACACGAGCCTTATCCTTCTTGGGATTGAGGTTCTCGGCGGCTTTGACATATTCGGCTGCTGCTTCGGGGTATTTCTCTTGACGGAAAAGGGCATTCCCGAGGTTATAATGTGCCTCGTACGATTGGTCGTTAGTGACCAGTCCACGACGATAATCCACCTCCGCCTCCGTGAACTTATCGTGCTTGTAATCGCGATTACCCTTGCGGATAGAGGAAGACTCCTGCTGAGCAAGGAGTAGGGGAGTAGAGGAGTAGAGGAGTAGGGTGATAAGCAATAATTTATTGAAATAGTTTTTCATAATCAAAAAGGGTGTGTTTCTTACTAAAAACAAAGAACTCAATGACTAAAAGTAACAAAGCAAAGATAACGAAGGACTGGTACTGTTCGTTGAGGTCGGTATAAATGGTGGTCTCCATCTCGCTCTTGGCGAGGCGGTCGATCTCCTGCTCCAAGGCTCTCATCGCCGTATTGGTGTTATCGCAATGGATATATGCCCCATCGCCGGCTGCGGCAATCTGCTTACACATATCCTCGTTCAGTTTAGTGACCACCACTTGTCCCTGCCTATCCTTGCGGTAGTTATTCGTTCCGGGAATAGGAATAGGAGCCCCTTCGGGTTTACCGATGCCGATAACATAGAGGTGAACGCCTGCCTCCTTGGCGGCCTTGGCGGCGGCGATAGCGTCGTCTTCGTGGTTCTCACCATCGGTGATGAGGATGATAGCACGGGAGGCCTCGGACTGCTCCGAACCAAAAGCGCGGAGGGAGGTGTTGATGGCATCTCCGATGGCGGTACCTTGCGTCTTGATAAGGTCGGGCGAGATGGTATTGAGGAACATCTTAGCCGATACATAATCGCACGTGATGGGCAGTTGGGTGAACGCCTGTCCGGCAAAGACCACGAGTCCCACTTTATCGTCGGTCATCTTATCAATAAGCTTAGAGAGCATCTGTTTGGCGCGATCAAGACGCGAAGGAGCCACATCCTCGGCGAGCATGGAGTTGGAGATGTCGAGCGCGACGAGCACCTCAATGCCTTGGCGTTTGATGACTTGCTCCTTCTTGCCGTACTGCGGACGGGCAGCGGCGAAGATAAGCAGCGCGAGAGTGGCCATGAGGATGGCAAACTTAATGACGGGTCGCTTGGTGGAATGGTCGGGCATGAGTTGGTTAACCAAGTCGGGGTCTCCGAACGATTCCAATTGGCGACGCTTGCGGCGTGTGAGTAGTGCAAAACCGATGCTGAACAAAGGGATGAGCACTAAAAGCCAAAGTATATGAAGATGAGCGAAATGCATTGTAGGTTAGTGGTTAGTTATTGATGGATTTCAAGACAAAACATTTGATTAAGATATCAAGTAACACGCAGATGAGCGCCGCGAAGAGGAAGGGCTCAAAGTTCTCGGTTCGTTTGCTATACTCACGAACGCGGATCTTGGTCTTCTCGAGTTGGTCTATCTGCTCGTAGATACGTTTCAAACTATTATTATCCGTGGCGCGGAAATACTCACCTCCGGTGGTGGAGGCGATGTTGCGCAGCGTTGTTTCGTCGAACTCATTGGAGATGGTGACATACTGCGTACCATAGGGCGTCTGAACGGGACAGCGTGCCTCGCCTAAACTACCCACGCCGATGGCATAGACGCGGATACCGTAAGTCTTGGCTATCTGCGCTGCGGTAGCAGGGTCTATCTCGCCTCGGTTATTACTACCGTCGGTGAGCAGGATAATGACCTTGGACTTGGTCTGCGAGTCCTTCATACGGTTCACGGCGTTAGCCAGTCCCAAACCGATGGCCGTGCCGTCCTCCACCATTCCAAAACGAACGGATTTGAAGAGGTTAGCCAGTACCGCGTGGTCGGTAGTGAGGGGACATTGGGTAAAACTCTCGCCCGCAAACACCACCAGACCGATGTTGTCATTGACGCGGTCCACGATAAAGTCAGACGCTACCGTCTTGGCCGCTTCCAAACGATTGGGTTTGAGGTCCTCGGCGAGCATGGTGCCGGATATATCGAGCGCCATTATGATGTCTATTCCTTCGGTGGATTGCGACTGCCAACGATTACTCAGTTGGGGTCGTGCCAACGCCACGGAAAGAAGGGCAATAGCCGCTATTCGCAGGGCGAAAGGTACGTGAATGAGCCATAAACGCCACGAACGCGGTTGTTTGAGGAATGCCGAGGTGGACGAGAGCGTGAGGTCTGCTTCGGTCTTATGCAGTTGCTTCCAGTACCAATAGACGATGGGGACTATCAGTAGCAACAGAAGTAAGTAATATGGACTATGGAACGTCATTTAGTTTAAAGTTTAAAGTTTAAAGTTCTTAGCCCCAACGGGGCACGATTATTTGAAAGTTTAAAGTTCCTGTTGTCTGTCGCCTGTTGCCTGTAGCCACTCTTCGGTCGTTGCTTGAACGAAGGTGTAGGCATCACTTAGGGAGCGTTCGTTCTCCTCGGGGGTCGTTTGCCACTTGGCGAACTTAACGAGGTCGGCGAGGGTAAGCATCTGCTTGAGTTGAACGTAGAGTTCCTTGTTGTTGGCAAGGGTAGTCTTCATCGCTCGCAGCGTCTCGTCCGAAGTCTTCTCGGTGGACGAGAAATCGAACCGTCCCGCTATATATTCGCGGATGGTGTCGGTGATCAAGGTGTGGTACCGCTTGGTCTCACCGGCTTGCCATATCTTCTCGGCTTTAATGATATCCAGTTTCTCGAGGGCCACCTCTTCGCACGGACGAGCGGGCTCAACCTGTTGCCTGTCGCCTGTTTCCTGTTTGCCCAATAAGTATCCCCATTTCTTCCACGCAAAGTAACCGCCTACGGCAAGGCCCGCCAAAGCGATGGCAAGGATAATCCAGCGGATGATGCCCCACCACCAGATGGGCGCTTTGGCTATCGGTTTGATATCGGTGATCGCCATCGTGGAGTCAATCTCAAAGGGTTGAATGACATTAAGAGACATGCCCTCGGACCAAAAACTGTCTGCACCGGAGGTGAAGACAACGGGCTCAACATAGTAGAGCGAGTCCTTGAAAGAGGTGAGGGTGAGATACTGGTCATATTGAACACGGCCGTCCTTGAGGGCAAGCGTGTCGATGAGGGTGCGGTCCACGATCTCCAGTCCGGGGATGAGTTCATCCTCGTAAAGAGGGAAGGAGACCTTGTCCTCGGGGGCGCAGACGGCCTGCAGATGAAGGTCCGTTTGGTCGCCTATCATGATCATCGAGGAGTCGATGGAGGCGCTGACGATTATACTTAGTAAAAATGCAAGCATTTTTGTGGTTAGTGGTTAGTGGTTAGTGATTAGTGGTTAGTGCTTAGTGCTTATTGTTTAAATAGATTCATTAATGCTTTGACATAGTCCCCGTCGGTAGGAACGGAGACGGTTCGGGTACCGGTCTTGGTGAGGAGCGAGGTGAGGTTACGCTGGTTGGTGAGCCACTGTTCGCGGTACGCCTTCCTTATACTTTCCACGCTCGTATCCACCCACGAGCGCGCACCCGTCTCCGCGTCGCGCACTTGCATGAGTCCCACATTCGGCATAAACGTGTCGCGCTTGTCGTAGATCTGAATCACCGAGATATCGTGACGGTTGGCGGCAATAGTGAGGGGAGTAGAGGTGTAGGGGAGTAGGGGAGTAGGGGAGTAGGGTGAGGTGAAGTCTTCATCCAGGCAATCGGAGATAAGGAAAGCGGTGCAATGCCGTTTGATGGCATTGGTCAGGTACTCAAGCGCCAGATTGATATTGGTGCCCGTAGAGGAAGGTTCAAACGAAAGGAGTTGACGAATAATACGGAGTACGTGCGTCTTACCCTTCTTGGGCGGGATAAAGAGTTCAATCTTATCGCTGAAAAAGATAACCCCCACCTTATCGTTATTCTCAATCGTGGAGAAAGCCAAGGTGGCTGCCACTTCCGCCATCATATCCCGCTTGAACTGCGTGAGGGTACCGAAATTGCGGCTGCCGGATACGTCCACGAGCAGCATAACGGTCAGTTCACGCTCCTCCTCGTACACCTTGATATACGGCTTATTGAGGCGGGCGGTGACGTTCCAGTCGATGGAACGTACATCGTCCCCCGGTTGGTACTCACGCACCTCGCTGAACGACATACCGCGTCCCTTAAACTGGGAGTGGTACTCGCCGGCAAAGATGTTATGAGACAGCGACCGAGTCTTAATCTCAATCTTGCGGACCTTTTGTAATAGTTCTTCCGATGTCATAGATTAGGGAACTTGAACGGCATTGAGAATATCGGTGATGATGTCTTCTGTAGTTACATTATTCGCTTCCGCCTCGTAAGTCAAACCAATGCGGTGACGCAGAACATCGTAGCAGATAGCACGTACATCTTCGGGCACTACATAACCGCGACGATGAATGAAAGCATAGGCGCGAGCGGCGAGAGCTAAGTTAATAGAAGCACGCGGCGAACCTCCGAAAGCAATCATGGGTTTGAGTTTATCCAATCCGTAGTTCTCGGGATTACGCGTGGCAAAGACGATATCTACGATATATTTCTCAATCTTCTCGTCAATATAGACTTGACGAACGACCTCGCGAGCCTTGCGAATGTCCTCGGTAGAGAGGATGGGCAACACTTGCTTGCGCTCGCCGGTAATGTTCTGGCGAATGATGGCTTGCTCCTCGTCCTTTTGCGGATAACCGATGACCACCTTAAGCATAAAACGGTCCGTTTGCGCCTCGGGTAGGGGATAGGTTCCCTCCTGCTCGATGGGGTTCTGGGTAGCCAAAACAAGGAAGGGATCGTCCAACTTGAAGGTCTGTTCCCCGATGGTGACTTGACGTTCTTGCATGGCTTCAAGCAAAGCGGATTGCACCTTAGCGGGGGCACGGTTGATCTCATCCGCCAGAACGAAATTGGCAAAGATAGGACCGCGTTTAATGGAAAACTCCTCCTTCTTTTGACTGTAGATCTGGGTACCGATAACGTCAGCCGGCAGGAGGTCGGGCGTAAACTGAATACGCGAGAAATTAGCCTTAATGAGGTCGGCTAAGGTCTTAATTGCTAATGTCTTAGCCAAACCGGGCACGCCCTCCAACAGGATATGTCCGTCGGATAACATACCGATAAGAAGAGACTCAACGAGGTGCTTCTGACCTACAATAACTTGGTTCATGCCCAAGGTGAGGGCGTCTACGAACGAACTCTCGCGCTCAATGCGTTCCTGGAGTTCGCGAATGTCGATGGATGTTTGCATAAGTGGTATTTAGTTTTAGTATTTAGTTTTAGCTTTAGTTTTAGTCACACTTAGGGACTGCTACAAGAATTGTGCCAAAGTGCAAAAATTAAGAAAAAAATGTTGATATTAATAAATGGTAATTTTTTCCCAAGAATAGATATTGTGTATGTCGCAAAAAAGCAGTACTTTTGCGCCATATTTTAATATAATATTGAAAATCAACAAATAATTATATGAAAAAAATTTACTATTGTTTCGTTTTTTTATCAGTTTGTTTAGGCGTTGTTTATGGTCAAGGTCAGCAGTTGCCTAATAGTAATTTTAATGATTGGTCGGGTGAGAAGTTTGATGGGAAAGAGCAACCGGCAAGTTGGAACTATTCCAATGTTACTCAGTTTGGTTTTAAGTTTAATTTTGCACACAAAGAAACCGGACGAAGTGGCAGTTGTCTTATGGTTCAAGACCAGGAAATTGGTGCCGCCGGTATAACGGAGGTAAGTCCCGGTTATGTGGCATTAGGTAAGCCTTGGGTATATATAGCCGGTTTAACCAGTGTCAGTTCCGCTACCGCCGGTACGAAGGGAAGTATATCTTTCAAGAGCCGCCCGGATACCATGCAAGTGTGGATTAAGCGTACCGGAGATAATATTATGCAAGAGGATTTTCACTTGCTTTTTTATTCTTGGAAGGGAACGGCTAAGAGTCAGAAATACAAAGGAAAAAATGGTAACTGTACTACCGTGGATGGTGTTTATGATGATGAAGAGAGTGATATTCGTCAAGCCACCGACGGTAACGAGTGCGGTACCAATCAGTACGCTACGCAGATTGCAGAGGGTTGGTGGCGTGAAAGAAAAGAATATGCTCAATGGACACAAATCAATGTTCCTATTCTGTACATGAATAATGAGGTGCCGGAAAAATGCAATGTCATTTTTTCGGCTTCGAACTATCCTAATTTCCGTGCCAATAGCGGATTATATGCAGGTAACTCGTTATATATAGATGATGTTAAGTTGATTTATTCGTCTAAGATTCAGAGTCTGTATATTGACGGAAAGCAGTGGAAGGGATTCCTATCGGATAGTGAGGAAGAGCAAGTTTATTCGTTGGGAGAACATGCAACCGTAATTCCTGAGATTTATGCGGTTCGCGGTCAGGGGTCATTAACCAATACCAAAGGAGTAACCACCTCTTTCCAAGGGCGTCGATTAACGGATCAAGAGTGTGTGATAGTGAAAGGTGAAATTGATAAAACGCCGACGACTATTACCGTTAAGGCCGAAGATGGCTCTTCCCAAAGAGTATATAAAATTAAGTTCGTGCGCGCAGCGAGCACGAATACGCGCTTGGCAAGTATTATGGTGAACGGGCAAGAGTTGCCTAATTTCAATGCTTACACGTTGAAGTATAATTATGCTTTACCTTACGGAACGAAGGATGCACCGGTGGTAACGGTTGAGAAAGCGGAAGATCAGCAAACGGTTAATATTACCCAACCGAACGGCGTTAATGGAATAGCGACCATTAAAGTGACGGCTGCGGATAAAAAGACGACGGCAACTTATGAGGTGCAAATGTCTGTGAAGAAGTTGGAGGATAATACGTTACAAGGAATAAAGGTGGGTGGCGAATTGCTTAAGGATTTCCGTCCGACCAAGACTTCGTATGTCGTTGAACTGCCTTTAGAAACGGTAGATGTTCCTTCTATAGAACCTATATCTGCTTATGCGAAGGGAGAGCAAACGATTAAGCAAACAAATAACGGTTTGACGGGGACATATACGATTGAAGTGTCTGCTCCGGGTAATCCGACGGTTCGTACGTATAAGTTAAATTTCAAGATTACAGCTTCGTCCTATGTCTTCCTCAATAATTTGTCGGTAGAAGGATATGATATTAACTTCGAGCAAGCACGGAAAGTGTATTATGTGACTTTGCCTTCGGGAACGAAAGAAACAGAATTACCCAAAATCACATGGAAAGCAGGAGATAAGTATCAAACGATTCAGCAACTTCCTACGGAAGAAGATGAGGATGGCAATTTGATTGTGAAGATACAAGTCACTGCCGCCAACGGCGATGTGCTAACCTATAAAGTCATCTTCACGATAGAGCGGTCGGAGGACAATACGTTGTCGCAAATCTTGCTGGATGGTCAACCGTTGGAGGGCTTCCATCCGGACCAAAATACCTATCCCATCGAATTGCCGGTGGGTACAACAACGCTGCCTCAAGTAACGGCCGTCACGAATAACGATTATGCTACAGCGACGATAAAGAACAGCGTTATTGACGAAGTGACCCATAGTGCTTCTTGCCGTATAACGGTTACGGCGGAGAATGGTGCGCAAAGGGTTTATGTTCTTAACTACACGATTGCTCAAGCGGATAATACAACGCTGGCAATGATTTTTGTCAATGGCGATTCGCTTCCCTCGTTTGATCCCGCAGTGCTCACCTATAGTTACGTGTTACCGGTAGGAACGAAAGCCTTCCCGGAGGTGACTTATACGCAACACGATGAATACCAATCTGTTCGTGCCTCTAAAGGCGCGTTCAATGCCAATGCAGATAATGATTATCGGATTATTGTAACCTCGGGTGCCGGAACATCGGCTACGTATACGATTACCTTCCGCGTGGCAGCCGCCGGTTCCAATGCGTTATTGAATGAGATCCACATCGGTGGTGAGGTGTTGGAGGGCTTTGAGGCCGGTAAAACGAATTATACTGTTTACTTGGATAATGAGTTGGCTACGTATCCTATTGTTACAGCTACGGCTCAAGATAGCAAGGCTACCGTACAGATATCGCAAGCTACCAAGACCAATGCCAAGGCGACCGTTAAAGTGACGGCAGAGGATAAGAAGACCACTAAAACATATACGATTACGTTTGCTGTTCGGCAATCGGACGTGTGTACGTTGGCTTCCATTTCGGTGAATGGTCAAAAGATATCTGATTTTGCTCCGGAACAATATGAATACTCCGTTGAATTGCCCAGTTCAACAAAGCAACTGACGGTCACGTATGAAAAGGGAGAGAGTCATCAAAAAGTGGCGGCTTATACCGAGAGCATGAGCGGTTTGACGGGTGATTATAAGTTAGTGGTTACGGCGGCTAACGGTGCAATCAAGACGTATATATTACATTTTAGTTTGGCTCTATCTGCTAATGCAACGCTGAATAAAATATGGGTAGATGGTCAAGTGCTTGCTAACTTTGCGCCCAACCAATTTAATTATGTCATAGATATCCCCCAAGGCACGACGGTTATGCCTTCCATTACTTGGGAAAAGGGAGAAGAGAAACAACAAGTGACTTTTGTTGACGGAGGATTGAACGGAACAAGTGAGATTATTGTTGTGGCGGAGGACGGAAAGACGAATAATACCTATCATTTGAATTTCCAATTTGTGCTCTCCAGCAACACCAAACTCCAAATGATTTATGTGGATGGGGTAGGGTTACCCGGGTTCACCCCCGAACAAACGCAATATACCTACTACCTCGATTCAAAAGCTGCGCAATTACCGACCGTGACCTATGATAAGGGGGAAGAAACGCAGTCGGTAGTCGCTCGTGCGGACGAAGTAGTTTCCTTGAACGGCGACTATAAACTCATCGTTCGTGCTCAATCGGGGGACGAACGCACCTATGTCATCAAGTTTGAAGTGATAGAGAGCGGTTCTATTTCGTTGGATATGATTTATTTGGATGGTGATTCGTTACCTAATTTCAGTGCCACTGTGTTTAATTATGAGGTTCAGTTGGCGGATGCGGCGACGAGTTGTCCTACGATTACGGTAGATAAGTCCAGTACGCGTCAACATGTGGTTATTACGACTCCTAAATTGGCGGGTAAAGCCACCATTTTAGTGCAGTCCGGCTCGAACCAAATGACCTATACTATACTATTCAAAACGACGTATACGCCATCCGATAAGTGCCAATTAACCCGTCTGCAAATAGGCGGAGAGGATGTGCCCGGCTTCAATCCGAATACGTATATCTATAGTCAAACTCTTCCCGCAGGAACGAGTGAATTACCCACTATCACTTATACGGCCGATGAGAATACCACCGTTTCCGTTACTCGCGGAACGGTAGAAGACACTACCTATATCCGGGTTCTGTCGGAGGATCAGAATAATGTTTCCATCTATAAGATTGCGTTCCATGTAGAACGCGATAATGATTGCTTCCTGCAAGCTCTTATCGTTAACGGTGAGGATATTCTTCAGCCTTCGGAATATGATTACGGTTATGTTCTGCCCGTAGGTAACGGACTGACCGTAGAACCGGTTCTGAAGAATGCTGCTCAATCGTTCATCATGACTCGTCCGTTGGCGGAGGGACAGACCACGATTGTTGTTATTGCCCCCACGGGAGATAAACAGACCTATTCGCTTACCGTCACTTCTGCGGCAACCTCGGACGCAGAACTTCAATCTATTTCGTTGAATGATGTGGTTCTGCCCGACTTTGATTCGCAAGTCACGGATTATGACATTACGCTGCCGTGCGGAACGAAGGAGCTGCCGAATATAACCTATCAGCTGAAGAACGAGTTCCAGCAGGTTAACGTGTATCCCACTTCGGTCAATGGCACAACGACTATTCGCGTAACGGCGCAAGATGGTTCGGTGAACGAATATCATTTGCAGTTCACTACGCCGCAAGAGGATATAGCTGCCCTTCAAATGATTTATTTGGATGGTGATTCGTTGCCTAATTTTGCTGCGAACCAATTGACTTATACCTATATCTTGGCTCCGGAAGACACGGTGGCTCCTCAGGTGAGCGCACAAGCCACCACGAATCTGCAAACGGTGGACATCTCGCAACCCTACTGTTTAGGAACGGCTACCTTGAAAGTGTGGTCTGAGAGTCATGCCGTAAGCCAAACCTACACGATTGTCTTTAAGAGAAATCAACTCACAGATGCTACGCTATTGGATTTGAAACTGAACGGCGAGACCATTGATGGTTTCCGACCGGATTCGTTTATCTATCATCTGAAAGTTTATCCCGAGCAGGTAGCCAACGAAATGGAGATTACCTATCAAGTGCGCGATTCGATGCAATCCGTGATCTTAGAGAATAACCACCTGCAAGGAGCTAAACTGATTGTGCAAGCAGAAGATGGTTCGCAAAATCAGTATAGAGTGACCTATGAACTTATTCAATCCTCTTCGGCGTTGTTGGATGATATTCGTTTGGTTTCGATTGTAGATGAGGAGGTTTCGTATAGCTACTTGCCTAAGTTTAGAAAGGATTCCTTAGTATATACTTATTCCTTACCTCGTCACACAACAGTCGTTCCGGCTATTTATCCGGTTAAGGAATATGATTCTCAGGTGGTAACGATTGATTATGCGGCTCCCAATGATACGACGAAGATCCATGTCTTGGCAGAAGATGGTGTTACTCAAACAACGTATGCCCTCTATTTCCCTGTCTCCCAATCGGATAATAATTATTTGGAGTCGTTCTTAATTGACGCGGATGTGGACTTTACGTTTAAGCCGGACATCACACAATATAGTATTGTCCTGCCCGATGAACTGGATACAGTTCCGAGTTATGAATACACCAAGGCGGATGAGGATCAACTCATCACATTGGTTGCCGCTCCCGTGGATGACACTACTCGCTTGACGGTGAAGGCGGAAAACGGTCAGGAAAGAACGTACTCGTTCTATTTCTATCGCAAGCCGTTAGGAAACAAAAATGGTTTGACGAGCCTATCTATCAAGGAAGGCAACCAGGCGATTGTCTTGCAAAAGGATGTATATGAATATAATGTCACCTTGCCCTATGGCTCTAAATCCATGACCGTTCAATATGAGAAAGCGGATTCATTACAAACGGTTCTTGTGGCCAATGGCGGTATTCATCAGCCGACTACGTTGACCGTTAAGAGCAATCGTAAAGGGGATGAGGATGTGACCTACACCATCACTCCGATGGTTGAAACGCAGAATCCCGCGGTGCTGACGGGAATTACGATAGATGGTGTGGCTTTAGAAGATTTTGATGCCAATCGTTTTTCGTATGTTCTTAACCGCACTTCCGCTACTGTTCCACAAGTATTTGTTTCAAGTGGAAGTGGTGTGGATTGTTCACCAACGACAGATTTCTGGTCTTGGACAGGTGCTGTAACAAAAGACGGGTACACCAATACGTATAAGATTTTCTTCCACTATCCAAATGAGGTAATCCCGAATGGAGAGTTTGATCAATGGACAAAACAAACGGTTGCTGGAGGAGACAAACCTACTCATTGGAATACGCCGGGTGACTATGTTAGCCGGTCAAATCCTCAATGGATGGGCATAATTTTAAACACGTCAGAGCCTAAAGACGCTGTACGAAAAGAAAGCGCATCAATAGTACGATTAAATACTACAAATTATGCATGCTTAGCAGGACCGGTTCCTGCAGTAATGAATTTAGGAACGATGACAGCAAATCTTGCCGTTGCCGCTGGTACTCGTGTTACACCTTCAGGTTCGATAGGTTATCACAATACGCCGGATGTTGCAACGATTAGATACAAATATCCTAATAAAGCTGGTAATGGTGCTTTAATCCGTTTTTTGTTTGAAGATAATGTAAGTCAACAACACATTGTTGATTTAACTCAAACTTCGGCGATCAGTTCTTATCAAGAGCGTTCAATAGCATTAAACACGTCTGGAAAGATGATTACCAAGATGGATATTATCTTAGATGCAACAGGTAAATATCCCGACGCTTCTTCCGGTGCAGATTTATATGTTGACTATATTCGTTTCTCCTACAATAGTACCCTGACCGGCCTTAAGGTCAATGGTCTGGATGCGACCCTAACAGACACGGCATTCGCGGTTACGCTCACTGATCCAGCGCAAACGACGATTCCGTCACTTGCTTTTACAGGTGAGGTTAGTGACCAAGCCCAACAAATAACCTGGCAGGCAGAGGACGCGCAAGGAAAGCGCACGGCTACGATTCGTAACTTTGCCGAGGACGGAACCTATACCGATTATACGCTATCCGTTACCCGTCCGATAGACACGAATTGCAATCTGAAAAATATCCTTATCGGAGGAGCCTCCTTGTCTTCCTTTGATCCGGAGCAAACGGCATATGAGATACATCTCACACAGGATGCACCTTTTATTCCCGACTTCGATATTGAGTACGGTAGTAGTTTGCAAACGGCGACCACCACCCTTGCTGATTCAATGATTACCATCCACGTCGTAGCCGAGAGTGGCGCATCCAAAGATTATACCGTTCGCTATATCAAGGATATGTCCAACGATGCTACCTTGCAAGATGTTTATGGTCTAACCGGTTTTGCTCCCGAGACATTCGATTATGAGGTGGAAGCGTTCGCAAATTATGTCATCTTGAAGAAGTTTGACCAACAACAAGTGACGTATACCGAAACCGCTACCGTTCGTACTATTAACGTTATCTCGGAAGACGGTGCGGCGACCGGCACGTACACCATCGCCCTCAAGCAAACATCCACTTCTACGGCTCAGTTGCAGGCTGTTTATCGCGACAGAGCTTTGGTGAACGGCTTTAGTCCGGATGTTTACGACTACACCATTGACAAAGAGGAGCAAGGAATAGCCTTTGTTCGTCAATCGGCTAATGATGAGATTCGTCAAGTGTTTGAAGCGCAGGCTGTTCATTGGTACGTGACCGCCTCTACAGCAAGCCACGAATATACATTGCAATACACTCAGCCGGAGCCCTCTTCGGATGCGTCCTTGCAGATGATTAAGATTAACGGTCGTCCGTTGGTTGATTTCGACCCCAATGTGGATTATAACGTGAATTATCAAGTTCCCAATGAAGAGGGTATCCAACTGACCGCTATCCCGAATGATAATGATCAGACATTGACCATGACTTATTCGCTCAACCAAGTGACGATTCATGTGCTCTCTGCCAATCATCTCAACGAACAAACCTATACGGTGAATATCTCTCGTCCGGTTAATTCGGAGTCGATGTTGCAAATGATTTATTTGGACAACGATTCGTTGCCGGGCTTCAACCCGTACGTGACGAATTACGATGTCGAATTGCCGATGGGCTCGGCGTTGCCGTCTATCCGTATTCTACCCGGAGCACCGAATCAAACCTATTCGATAGAGAATAACGGCATGGGTGGAGATATTGCCATCACGGTTAAGGCTCAATCAGGAAAGCAAACGGTTTATGTGATAACCACTCATCAGACCTTATATAAGAACACCGATTTGGCAGCCGTTTATGTTAACGACTCGTCTATCTTACAACCTAATCGTGTGGTTTATGATGTGGTGCTCAAGAGCAATGAGGAACCGCAACTGAGTTATTATGCTCTTGCGTCCGACCCCTACCAAACGGTTGTGCTCACTCCTCACTTTGAATTGGACGGCGGACAAGACATCATTACCGTAACCGCCGAGAACGGAGACGAAAAGACCTATTACATCAATTATTCGATTGACCCGTCCTTCTTCAAAGCAGACCTGCAAGGAATGAAATTAGATGACGAACCGATGGCAAACTTCCGTTCGGATATTTACGACTATATCATTCCCGTACCGGCTATGCAAACGACCTTGCCTAATATGGACGCTATGCTGCTGCGCAAGGAACAAGAGGTGACGATTCTTCCGGGTGCTATCAACGATACAACAAGACTCATGGTGACCGCTGCGGACGGAATAACGACCCAAACGTATTCCTTTGTCTTCCAAAATGAGAAATCCGATGATACGCGTCTGCTGGGTATCTCCGTGGATTATCAACCGATAACCGATTTCCGTTCCGATTCTCTCACGTATGCCTGCGTGTCTACGAACGAGCATTACACGATCCAATATGTTCGCGCGAACCAAACCCAACGTGTTATGGTTCTGCGGAACGGAAACGAAAATAAGATTCTCGTTATTGCACAGGATGGTTCAACACGCACCTATTCCGTTCAAGTTGAAGTGGAGGAAGCGCGGACAGAGAACGCTTACTTAAATGGTATTGCGATTAACGGAGAGTGGTTAAGCACCTTCAAGAAAGACTCCTCCTTGTACCGCTATACACTGCCTTATGGTACAACCATTATACCGGATATTAATGTACTGAAGGGCGATGATGAGCAGCAAGTGGTGATCTCGATGAATCAACTGAGCGATCCTGTTTCGATTATTTCCACGGCACCGGATGAACTACATTCGATGATGTATTGGATCTATTTTGACTTGGAACCCTCTACCATTGATACGTTGCAAATGATTTATGTGAATGGTCTTCCGGTGGATGACTTTGCGGGTTCTCGTTACGAATACAACGTTGAACTGCCCGTTGGAACAGTTCTGTTCCCTGCCTTTGAGGCTGTTCGAGGAGACGCTTATCAGAAGGAACCGCAAATAACCGTTCTGTCTCAGACTCGTTATCAAGCGCAGTATAAGATTACTACGACCGCACAAGCAGGTAATCATCAAACCTATTATTTGACCTTTACCATTGCCAAATCGACGGAGAAGAACCTCAAGATGATTCGTGTCAACAATCTTCCTCTCAGTCAGAACGGTACGGGATATACAGCGGATGCCTCTTTCGCTCCGACGACGTATACTTACCATCTGCAATGGGCGGTGGGAACCAAGAATATGCCTCAGATTTCTTATACCGCAGGCGACGAATATGAACAGGTGACTATCTTAAACACGTTGAATTCGTTGAACGATAGTTTGTTCATTCGCACCGTCTCGGAGAACTTGGATACGGCTACCTATGTACTTTATAACGAGTTGCTTCATTCGGATTGTGATACCTTGAAGATGATTTATGTGAACGATCTGCCGTTGGAAGATTTTGAGGCTCAACGCGATTCGTTTACTTATCTCTTGCCGGTAGGAACAACCGCTTTCCCGACCTATGAAGTGGTGCGCGGAAACGAATGGCAACAGATTAGCGAGCAGCGCAGCGTTTTCGGTAATGAGCAAACAATCACCTTCCTCGTAACGGCAGAAGACGGCGTTCACCAACGCTCCTATACCTTACGCATGATTATTGTTCCATCGGATATTGCCACCTTGTCGGAGATTCGCGTCAATGGTCTTGAACTGTCCGTAACCGATGAAGGCTTTGAGGCGGATGCGCCCTTTGATGAGAACCGATTCAGGTATCACTTGACGTGGAACGTGGGAACAACCCAAGTGCCCGAGTTCTCCTATGAGTTGACGGACACGTTATCGAAGGCGGTCGTTGTTTGTACTCCCTATTCATTGGACGACTCGTTAGTGGTTCGCGTAGTGGCGCAAAGCGGCAAAGAACAAACCTACACGGTAACCAATACCTTGTTACATTCGGATTGTGATACATTGCAAATGATTTATCTGGATGGCAAACCGCTGACGTCCTTCCAACCGGAGATTTTGACCTATGATCTGCACTTACCGGTAGGTACCCGTCAATGGCCCAATATCAGTTTTGAGCAAGGAGATGTTTATCAACAATGCACGATTGACACCTTGTTTGTGCAGGCTTATATGGCTTCGTTCCAAATTCGGGTTATAGCGGAAGACGGAACGCACAAGAAAGTCTATGCTTTGAACTTCGATATTAAAAAGGATACTAACAGCCACTTGGAATCCATCTTGGTGGATAATATGCTCCTGCCTAATTTCGATGCTCATGTTTTGAACTATACATATACGGTAGATGCTACCGCTGCGGGACAAATCACGTACGAAAAGGGTAGTGCTTACCAAACCGTAACGGAAGATATGCACGGCTTAGATTCGATTTCGCGCTTGGTAGTAACGGCAGAAGACGGTTCACAAACCACTTACACGGTCGAGCTGCGCGTGAAGCGTTCGGCCAATACGTCATTGGATATGATTTATTACGATGGCGTGGCGGTTCCGAATTTCGATGCCGAGGAGGATACGAGCCTAACCGTCAATTTGCGTTACGGAACAATCTATCTGCCCGAAATAACCGTGGTCAAACATGAACCCACTCAAACCGTTCTGCCGGTGGAGTATGATGTGAAGCATTGGACGGCTCGTGTGACGGTTATCGCGGAAGATGGCATACACCAACAGACATATACTATCCGCTTTGTCCTCAACCGTTGTGGCAAGGATGTCTTGGAACAGATTCGTGTCAATGACATCGACTTGGCAGATTTTGAATCGGAGAAGTTTGAATATACCGTTGAACTGGCGGAGAACACGACGCAAATGCCTTCCATCAAACCGATTTATGCGGAACGCGATTCGTTGCATATAATGCTTGAGCGCGATACGCTCCTGTGGCAGGATATGATTATCGTTACTTCGGATAGCGCTTATTATGTTAACTTGGGAAGCACCTTGCCGCTGGAAAGTTACAGTAATGTTTATCTGGTACAATATGTTATTCAGGCCCGTTCGGAGAACCGCTTGTGCGATCTGCAAGTAGATGGATTGACGATTGCTCAGTTTGATCCCGATAAGTTTGAATATGACATAGATTATCCGATGGAAACGGATTCGGCGGCCTTTATTACCCGTAAACAGATTAAGGCTATTCCGATGGATAGCTTGGCTACCGTGACCATTGATGACGAAAATCCGGCAATGATTGTTATTACCGTAACGGCACAAAACGGACAGAGTCAGGGTTATTTCATCTTCCAGTCTATCGCTTGCAATCCGTATCTGGAACACTTATGGGTGGATAGCGTCGATATTAAGAATTTTGATCCCTTCGTGTTTGTCTATGAGTATATCTTACCGCAAGGTGTTACTACAGTGCCTTTGGTAGATGCTATTGCTCAAGACTCAACCACCGAAGTGTCCATTACCTATGGTGAGTTGGATAGTATTCCAACCTATATCTATTGCGATGCCCCCGATGGCTCATCGGTTATTTATATGATCTATTTCCGTTCGGCGGAGTTCAACTCCGGACAAAAAGCCCAATCAACGGATGTTATCTTCCGTCATATTGCCGGAACGAATCAGTATTTTGCAGCCACCATACGTAATGACGTACAATTAGCCATTTATACCCTCAACGGACAGCCTATTATTTTTGGCAACGTGCCTGTTTGTAACCCCAATGATGCAACTGTTTACACGGATGTAGATGGCGTTGAACGATTAGACGCTGTGGATAATCCTTATGCCAATGGTTTGGTGGTAACGCTCACACCGAATGAGATCTATCTATATGCTATCTACGAAATGAGTAAGAATAAACTGACTTCCGGTAAGATCTACGTCACTCCGTAACCAGACACCAAACACCAGACGCCATGTCAAAACTATTCATACTCGGACCTTGTGCCGCAGAAACGCGTGAGCAAGTAATAACCACAGCGGAGCAGTTGAACTCTCAACTTTCAATATACCGCGCTGGAATCTGGAAACCCCGTACCTCTCCTAACTCCTTCCAAGGGGTAGGGGAGGCGGGTTTGCCTTGGCTGCAAGAGGTGAGTGAGACCTATTCGGTTCCCGTTGCCACCGAAGTTGCCACCCCCGAGCATGTGAAAGCCGCTCTGCGCGCGTGCGTACAATATATATGGATAGGAGCCAGAACGGCAGCCAATCCTATCGCCGTACAAGCCATTGCGGACGCTCTTACATCTATAAATAGCCCTACTCCTCTACCCCTCTACTCCTCTACTCCCAAACTGCCGAAGGCGGTCCTCATTAAGAACCCCGTTAACGAGGACGTGAACCTATGGATCGGGAATATAGAGCGTTTGCAAGCTACGGGAATCCCTGTCATGGCGGTTCATCGCGGATGCAATCATAAACCCTGTTGGGAGATGGCGTTTGAGTTAAGGCGTCGGATGCCGAATGTGCCGTTGTTATTAGATCCCTCTCATATGTCGGGCGATGCGGCACAAGTGCCTTCGCTCTGCCAACTGGCAATGGATTTAGATTATGACGGACTGATGATGGAGGTTCATTGTGACCCCGCTCATGCCCTGTCGGATGCCAAGCAGCAACTCACTCCCGCCCAAGCTATTGAGGTTATCTCGCACCTCCACTATCGTGATAATTCTATAGCCGCTATAAATGCTATAGATGCTATAGCCGCTATAGATGCTATAGATAGACTCCCTCTTGCAGAGCTTCGCTCCGAGATCGACGAGCTGGACGACAACATCTGGTCGCTTATTGCCAAGCGTATAGCGGTAGCCAAACAGATAGGCGATTATAAGCGGGAGCATAACCTGCCCGTGTTGCAAGCCAAGCGGTATGACGAGATTCTGCAACGTCGTTTGGAGTGGGCAAAAAAGAACGGCGTCAGTGCTGACGCCGTCCAATCTATTCTTGAAACGCTGCACAACGAGTGCGTCAGCGTTCAACTCTGATTACTCTTCTGCTTTAGCAGCTTTCTTAGTAGTCTTCTTTGCTTTAGGAGCTTCCTCTGCGGGAGCCTCTTCGGCTTCTTCCTTCTTGGCGGCTTTCTTCACCGTCTTCTTGGCAGGAGCTTCTTCGGCTTTGGGAGCCTCTTCTAAGCTGGCTTTGAGGTCTGCCAGAGCGGTAAGATCACCCAGGGTGGTCTTCTCCATCTTAGGCATCTCGGGAGCAGCCTCTTTCTTGGGAGCTTTCTTCTCCACTTCCTTACGCTCTTCCCACGTACGCAGGTGCGAGAGCAGGATGCGCTTAGCGTCGCGGTTGAACTCAATAACCTTGAAGTCAAGGGTGTCGCCTTTCTTCACTTCGCTCTTGTCTTCCTTAGCCAGATGACGCGTGGTGCAGAAACCTTCAACGCCGTCTTCCAAAGAAACAACAGCACCCTTGTCGTTGATTTCAACTACCTTACCTTCTACGATCGTCTCTACGCCGTACTTAGCCTCCAACTCTTCCCAAGGATTCTCCTCGAGTTGCTTGTGACCTAAGCTCAAGCGACGATTCTCTTTGTCGATCTCCAGAACCATAACTTCCATCTCGGCACCGATCTGCGTGAACTCGCTCGGGTGTTTGATTTTCTTGGTCCAACTCAAGTCGGAGATGTGTACAAGACCATCTACGCCCTCTTCGATCTCAACGAAGACACCGAAGTTCGTGAAGTTACGAACCTTAGCGAAATGACGGGTACCAACACCGTACTTGCTTTCGATATTCTCCCAAGGATCAGCCTTGAGTTGCTTGATACCGAGGCTCATCTTACGCTCGTCGCGATCCAGAGTGAGGATGATAGCATCAATCTCGTCACCTACCTTGAGGAAGTCGTTGGCGCTGCGCAGGTGTTGGCTCCAACTCATCTCACTCACATGAACGAGTCCTTCAACGCCTTCAGCTACCTCTACGAATGCTCCGTAGTCGGTCATAACCACTACCTTACCGTGAACCTTGTCACCAACCTTCAGGTCAGCGTCAAGAGCATCCCACGGATGAGGAGTGAGTTGCTTCAAACCGAGAGCAATGCGCTTCTTCTCATCGTCGAAGTCAAGGATAACAACGTTGATCTTTTGATCCAGACTAACGATCTCCTTAGGATCATTAACACGACCCCAACTCAGATCCGTGATGTGGATCAAACCGTCTACGCCGCCCAGGTCAATGAATACACCGTAGTTGGTGATGTTCTTAACCACACCTTCGAGTACTTGACCCTTCTCAAGACCGGTAACGATTTCTTTGCGTTGAGCTTCCAACTCAGCCTCAATAAGAGCCTTGTGCGAGATAACGGCATTGCGATATTCTTGGTTGACCTTAACGATCTTGAACTCCATCGTCTTACCAACGAACTGGTCGTAGTCACGAATGGGCTTAACATCGATCTGGCTACCGGGCAAGAAGGCTTCCATTCCAAGGATGTCAACGATCAAGCCACCTTTGGTGCGGCACTTAACATAACCGTTAACGATCTCACCTTTCTCGAAGACTTCATTAACGCGATCCCAACTGCGGGAGGTGCGAGCCTCTTTGTGGCTGAGAACGAGCTGACCCTTGCGGTCCTCTTGCGTTTGAATGAACACTTCCACCTTATCGCCAACCTTCAGCTCCGGATTGTAACGGAACTCAGCAGCGGGGATGATACCATCGGATTTATAACCTACGTTCACTACAACCTCGCGTTTGTTGATGCTCATAACGGTACCTTCAACAACTTCGTTGTCTTTGATAGCGTTCAGGGTTTGGTCATACTTAGCAAGGATTTCTTCGTTTTGTTTACCTTGAGCTTCATTCTCATAGGCATCCCAGTCGAAGTTCTGGAGAGATAAATTTTCTGCCATATAAAACAGATATTAAAGGGTTAAACATGTTAGCTTTCTCCTCGTGCGGAAGTATCTTATTCGGACCTTTTCCACGAAAAAGCGTACAAAAGTATAAAAAAATTTTGATATGTGCAAATAATTTTGTAATTTTGTGGCGTTTTTCTAAAGAAAAGCATTTCGGAGTGGCAAATTAATCTAAAATCAGTATAGTTATGAAGAAAATTATTGATCTCAAGAAGTTGGTTTCCAAGTATCCTTGGACTTATGTCAATTTAGGCGGTTCTACCCGCGTTCGTATTCAATCGGCAGAGGATCTGCGTCACCTGGGCGAACTCGATCCTAAGAAATGGACCGTCCTCTCTTGCCCCGTTACCGGTCTGGAGGTGTCCGAACAAACACTCTCTTTAATGGACTGCGACAAGGACGGACAACTCCATTTGGACGAAGTGGTAGCTAACACCCAATGGTTGTGCGACGTGCTCAAGAACCCCGCTTCCCTTTTTAAAGGCGAAGACTCCCTCGCTATTGCCAATATCCAAGACGAAACGATGGCCGCTTTGGCTAAATCGATAGCCGGTGATAAGGAAACCATCGCTTTGGCGGACGTTCAAGCGGCGATGGATGCCGTTACCGTAGAGCCGGTTGTGCCTACGCTCGCCGATGCCAAGGCTCCCTTTGAAGCCGATGTGATAGCCGCTTATAACGAGAAGAAAGCCGACTATGCCGCTTATTTCCAACTGGAGAAGATGGCTAAACTCGGTTTGGCTGTCATTCCCGAGGATGCCGTTAAACCCGGTCTGACGGAGGCTAAGTTCAATGACATGGGCGAGAAGATTGCCGCCTACGAAGGCGTCGTTGCGGCTAATGCCGCCGCCCAAGCGGATGCCGATGCCGCCAATGCCGCTGCCCTGGCAGCAGCCAAAGCGGAGTATGAACCGCTGCTTAAACTACTGCTGCTCAGCCGCGATTATTATACTGTTCTGCGTAACTTCGTTGCCTTTGAGGACTTCTATAACGGCAAAAAGGCTATGTTCCAGGCCGGTAAACTGGTCATTGACCAGCGTATCTGTCACCTCTGCTTGCGCGTGAGCGACATGGGCAAGCAGGACGCACAAGCGGCTGCGAGCGGTATGTTCCTTGTTTATTGTAACTGTACCAGCAAGGTGCTGAACCAAACAATGACCATCGTGGCGGCGATGACGCAGGGTGAGATTCGTAACCTCACCGTTGGCAAGAATGCCATCTTCTATGACCGCCAAGGCAATGACTGGGACGCTACCGTCACCAAGATTGTGGATAATCCTATTTCCATCAAACAAGCCTTCTGGTCACCCTACCGTAAGTTCGCCAAATGGGTTCAAGACCTCATCAATAAGTCCGCTGCCGAGAAGAACGACAAAGCTTTGACGGATATGCAAACGGCAGCCCAAGAAAAGATAGCGGATCCCGCTGCCGCTGCTGCGGAAAAGAAATCGGCATTTGATATTGCTAAGTTCGCCGGTATCTTCGCTGCCATCGGCATGGCGATTGGTTATATTGGTTCGTTTATTGCTTCGTTGGCAAGCGGTATTAACTCGCTCGCTTGGTGGCAACTGCTTATTTGGATTGCGGGTCTAATGCTCGTCATCTCCGGTCCGGCTATGTTCATGGCTTGGCTCAAACTGCGTAAGCGCAACCTCGCCCCTATCCTCAACGCGAACGGTTGGGCAGTCAACGCGGACGCTATTGTGAATGTGCCTTTTGGTGCTACGCTGACCGAACTGGTGCAGTTCCCGCTCATTAAGTTACCCAAAAAGAAATTTGCTACATGGAAGAAAGTGGTGATTGCTATCGCTGCTATTATTGTTATCCTCATTGCTGCATGTCTCATCGCTCATTATTGCTTCGGTTACAGTTGTTCCTGCCTGCCCTGCTGCTAATCATCACTCCTCCCCTTTTGGGGGAGACTGGAAAGGGGCTTCCCGCTTATTGGCAGAATGATACACTGGTGGTCGAGGAGGGAGTAGAGTCTCTCCCCTCGATGGTGGTCGTGGTGAATGGTAATGACACGGTGATGTACCGTCTGCTGCCCTCCTATAGTGCAGTCGATTGGGGCAACCTGCCTCCGGCGGATAGCCTTTATAGCGGTATTTGGACGAACGACCGCGTGAATCCCTATAAGGTGTCCATTGACTCCATTAAGGGCAATCCCGTGATCGCCATGGTCGGTTATGCGTTCCCATGTGACTCTACGCGTATCACCTCTAAGTTCGGACCTCGGCGCAATCGTTTCCATTACGGAACGGACCTCAAGGTACAAATAGGCGATTCTATCCGTTGCTCGTGGGACGGGCGCGTCCGTATTGTGGGGTATGATCCTCGTGGCTATGGTTACTTCGTGGTCATTCGGCACGAGAATGGATTAGAGACTATTTATGGTCACCTGTCTCGCGTCTTTGTCGAGGAGGACGAGCGCGTTTTCAGTGGAGAGACCATTGCTTTGGGAGGCAACACGGGTCGCAGTACGGGCAGTCACTTGCACTATGAGATACGCTATTTGGGCAATGCTATCAACCCCGAGTTGCTCGTTAATGTGGCTACGCGTGAGTGTCGTTATGACAGCACCTATACGATAACCGTCAAGGGCTCTTATCCCTACTACGCAGAGATGAAAGCCATGGCAGCGGCCAAGTGGATTACCGTCAAATCGGGGGACACCTTGTCGGGGCTGGCAAAGCGTTATGGAACGAGTGTGAAAACCTTATGTAAACTCAATAAGATCAATGCTAATTCAATCATTCGTATCGGACAAAAACTTCGCGTCCGTTAAGGTTATCGGTCCAACCGACCGCGATATAAGATATTTGTTAACGGACTCGCGCTTACTCGGCACCGAGCAGGCACCCGATCCTGAACATACCCTTTTCTTTGCCCTCAAAACGGACAAAAACGATGGTGCCAACTACATCCCTGACCTCATCGCCAAAGGCGTCAAGGCCTTTGTTGTCACGGAGGAGCAGCTGAAAAACTATCAACTACCGACCGAAGGTCGCAACGAGACGGCTTCTTTAAACTTTAAACTTTCAACTTTAAACTTTATCGTTGTAACCGACACCCTCGTGGCGTTACAACAATTAGCGGCCATACGCCGCTCACTCTTCACCGGACCGGTGATAGGAATCACGGGCAGTAATGGTAAGACGGTAGTGAAGGAGTGGCTTTATAACTTGCTCAAGGACGATTACACCATCATTCGTTCGCCCAAGTCCTATAACTCCCAAATCGGTGTCCCCCTCAGTGTCTGGCAATTACCCGAATCCTCTCAGCCTCTCAGCCTCTCCGCCTCTCAGCCAACCTTGGCTATCTTCGAGGCGGGCATCTCTCGCCCGGGCGAGATGGAGCGTTTGGAGCGCATTATCCGTCCTACGATGGGTGTGATCACGTACATCGGAGCCGAGCATGGGGAGAACTTCGACTCGCTCGAACAGAAGCGGGCGGAGAAACTCAAACTCTTTGCTCATTGCGACACCGTCTTAGAGGATCCCACGCACCAGAATGTGCGCACCTGTGCGCTTGTGATGCGGGCGCTCGGTTATGATGAGGAAACGATTAGCCGTCGTATCTTGGCGCAGACGCACGAGACCGTGATGGAGATTAACCTCTCTGCGCTCGTGGATAATGTGCGTTATTTCCGTTCGCTGCTCAAGCCCACCACCAAACTGACTTGTATGGTCAAGGCGTTTGCTTATGGGTCGGGTAGTGTAGAGGTTAGTAAAGCCTTACAAGCAAGCGGTTTAGTGGATTACTTAGCGGTCGCGGTAGCGGACGAAGGGGTAGAGTTGCGTAAGGCGGGAGTGACGTTGCCCATTATTGTGATGGACCCCGAAGTGGCGGCGCTTGATTTGATTGTCGAGAATAATTTAGAACCGAATATCTATTCGTTTGAGTCCTTGCATGCTTTCTTGGAGATGGCGAAAGCGAAGGGGTTAGAGAATTATCCTATTCATATTAAGATTGATTCGGGCATGCACCGCCTCGGTTTCTACAAAGAGGATCTACCCGAACTTGTCTCTACTTTAAACTTTAAACTTTCCACTTTAAACTCGAAGCCAATCGTCAGAGTGGCTTCGGTATTCTCCCACTTGGCGGGCAGTGACGAGTCGCAGTTTGATGCTTTCACGCGCACTCAAATCGCCTACTTCCACGATTGTGCCGAAATACTTTCAGCCTCTCTGCCTCTCAGCCTCTCCGCCTCTCAGCCTCTCCGCCACATCCTCAACTCCGCCGGCATTGAGCGTTTCACCGAGTCTCAGTTTGATATGTGTCGTTTAGGCATTGGTATGTACGGTTTCTCGTTCAATGGGGCGAAGCTCAAGAACGTGTGTACGTTGAAGACGACCCTCTTGTCGGTCAAGACCGTAGCGGCGGGGGATACGATTGGTTATGGTCGTCACACCACGCTTACGGAGGACAGGCGCATTGCCGTTATCCCGATTGGTTATGCGGACGGGTTTGACCGTCGTTTCGGAAACCATAACGGTGAGGTGCTCATTCGGGGTGTGCGTTGTCCGATAGTGGGTAATGTGTGCATGGATCAGGCGATGGTTGATGTCACCGAGGCGGATGCGCAGGTAGGGGATGAAGCGATTATTTTCGGCAATGGTCTTCCTGTGGAGGAGTTGGCGGATAAGTTAGGAACGATTACGTATGAAATTTTAACCTCTGTCTCTCGTCGAGTAAAGAGGGTGTATATTCATTAGGAACCGTCTGTCCTTTAGCCGCGTGTCATCCGTCTGTTAGTAACGGAACCTCATCGGAACCTCATCGGAACCTCATCGGAACTTCATCGGAACTTCCAAGGCACCTGCGGGGGCAATGTAGGTACTCATTAGGTACTGTTACCGTAGGGTTAGGGTTGTTTATTGAGTTCCCAACGGATATAATCATATAGTCTTTCCGGAACGGCGGGTTTGCCTTTAGGACCTGCCGGACGTTGATGTCTGCTGGCTTCGCGTTTAGCGGCTATATGTTTTTCTTGCCATTCGGCTTTTAGTTGCTCGTTTTTGAGAATAGCGGAGGCTTGTTTGGTTATTTTCGTGAACTTTTTGGGGTCATATCATTCTGCCAAAATGACAAAGAAAAGATGGCGAAATTACCTTCCGCAGAGTTTGGCAAAGGCGCAAGTAGTACACTTATTATAAGCATCTTGAGTCATCTCAAACTCATTCTTGGGATCACGTATCTCGGTTATCAGTCGGCGGACATGACCCATAAACTCCTCCTTAATCTGAGCTACATCTACTACCTCTTGTCCCTTCTGATGCACGGCCGTTTCTGCACTCTGTGCCAGCGAACGAACACCATAAATGTGCGGTTCTCCTCCGCCATAGAGAATAGCATAGAGAATGGTCTGCAAGGCATACGAATTGCGATTACTGTCCTCGGGGTCAAAAAGCGACGCCACCGACGAGAACTCCAATTTGGCAGAGCCGGTTTTGTAGTCGATAATGCGGGGGAGATAGGCTGAAAGGGTATCTACACGGTCGATGGTGCCTTTTAGGGTCACGACGGAACCATCCTCCAAGGTGAGGTCCATGCGCCGCGGCTGCTCGGTGGCAATATAAGTAAACGGCGCTAATGCCAGGTCACGCTCCAAAATCAAGCGAGCGTATTCTGCGATAACCTCTCCGCCTTTCTGCCCTTCCGCCTTTCCGCCTATTTCTCTCAACATCTTCTCTATATCTTCCTTCGTCACGGTCTTGCCGCAGAAAGGTTCGTAGAAGTTTTGCAGCAGTAGATGCAGACGAGAACCTAACTCACGGGGATCAATATCCTCCTGTACCTCTTGCGGCTCCTCTATGCCGCACACATAATGCCAGTAATACGCCCGCGGACAACGGAGATACGAATTTAGTCCACTGGGACTGAATGAGTTTAGGGTGGCCGATAGGCTGATAGGCTGAAAGGCTGATAGGTTCCCTTCCGCCTCTCCGCCTCTCTGCCTATCCACCACCGCATAATGATGGATTGGCTTGCCGAACTGATATTGCAACTGATAGAGGTAGCGACTGGGTTCGCCCGAGTGTTGCTCGTCCGCACGCGTGTTGGCTATAAACCACACATTCTTGGCATAACTAATCATGCGGTAGAAGTTATAAGCAAAAATAGCGTCCTTGCGTTCCGCCGTAGGCAGTTTATATTCGCACCTCACCTCATAGGGAATGAAACTATTGGTGATACTATTCCCCGGATAGAGGTCATCGTTAAAGCCCGTCAAAATGATATTGTCAAAGTCTAAAGCACGCGTCTCCAGAATACCCATAATCTGCAATCCCTCCAACGGCTCACCCGTGTAGGCGATGCTTTCTGCTGAAAGCATTAAGTTTAGGGTGGCTGATAGGCTGAGAGGTTCCTTTCCGCCCTTCTGCCCTTCCGCCTTTCCGCCCAAATATCGATCAATCCGATTGAGGACGGTCTGCACCTTATAGACCGCTTCGGAAGCGTCGTCGGGGAAGTGATTGAGTATCTCGCGCCAGGTGCTGGGTTCGGTCGAGAAGATAAGCGACAAATACTCATCTTTGGCAAACGTGGCAGCATCCACGTAGATGCGGTTGCGCTTGACGATATTCTGCTTGATGGCGTCACACGCTTCGGGCGAGAGGCGATGCACGTAGGGGTGCGACAGAATAGCCGTCACGTCCTTATGATAGAAACCCGCCTCGGTCATGCGTTTTTGCAAATCCGTCACCAAGCTGATGAGCGCATAAGTAGGCGTAGCCGATAAGGGATAACCCATCGTCACATTGACCTTGTCTATCGTCTCGGGCAAGGTATGCAGCAGCGGAATAAGCAACCGCTCATCCGGCAGCACGACCGCTGTGCGGGTGAGGTCGCCTTTCAGCCTTTCGAGAATACGATGCACCTCTTGCGCCTCCGCGACGGTGGAGTTGACCTCAATATAGTGGTATTGGGGCTGATAGGCTGATGGGCTGATAGGCCGAGAGGAGGAAATATCGTATTTCGAGGGGAAGAGCGCACGATTGTGCTCCATAAAGAGCGAGGAACGATTATTCGTATCCGTCACCAAGGCATCCGAATAGTCAAAGTAAAAGTCCGCCTGCCCACGCTGCTTGAAGTAGAGCAGCAACTGCTCCTCACTCGTCGTGAGGGCGTTGAAGCCGATGAAGACGTAGTTTTTTGGGGCTGATAGGCTCCTCTCTGCCTCTCTGCCTTTCTGCCTTTCTGCCTCTCCGCCTTTCAGCCTCTCTATAACCTCCCTGTGGAGCATGCCGTCATAGGCCAGGCCATCGGCACGGAGGGAGGCTTGCAGACGGGTGTAGATTTCGTAGAGAGGAGGGGTAGAGGAGTAGGGGAGTAGGGGTGTAGGAGTGCTAAAATGAGAGTCTATCGTGTGGAGGTCATGAATGTTCTCAAAGAAATGCGCTACATCGGGTACGAGGTGATTATCCACTTCGTTGAAATCGCTCAGAATCATCTTACCCCAAAAAAGGAACTGCTCCAGCGGTTCGGGATCGAGGTGCTGCTCGGCTCGTATCTCATTATGAATACGCGCTACGCGCAACAGCAGGTCGATGGGGTCCGCTAATTGGGTATCGGTGAGGCTGTAAAAACACTCGTTGATCGTTTGAATCTGAGGGGATAAGGTTGGCTTACCCAGGGCTATACCTAAGTCACGACGAAAGAACAGTCCTGCCCGTTGGTTAGGGAAGACAAAGACGTAGTTCTTGAGGTTATCGCCTACTTCGCGTGCAAAGATTTGTGCCAGATTCTTAAGATAACTCATGCTTTGCCAGTTTGATTACTTCTTGGGCTATCCGTGTGGCCGAATCTTTTTGGGCCAATGTCAGTACATTCGTGTGCAATGCCTCTAACCGCTTATCATCTACAATAAGACGCAACGCCTCATCCACCAATCGGTCGTTGGCTTCACTATCACGCACGAGCACGGCCGCGTTCTTGTTCACCAATGCCATCGCATTATGCGTTTGGTGGTCCTCCGCTACGTTGGGCGAGGGCACCAAGATAGAAGGCTTGCCGAGCAGACATAACTCCGAGATAGACGACGCTCCGGCACGGGAGATAACCAGATCCGCTTGCGCATAAC
This sequence comes from Paludibacteraceae bacterium, assembly GCA_045599545.1. Taxonomy (GTDB): domain Bacteria; phylum Bacteroidota; class Bacteroidia; order Bacteroidales; family Paludibacteraceae; genus Colicola. The sequence goes on from JAZRWG010000020.1 coordinate 38,327, forward strand.
GGTCGGGCATGTCGGTTAAGAAGGGAAGGATGGTTATGCCTTTCCGCCCTTCCGCCCTTCCGCCTTTCAGCCTTTCTATGATTTTATCATAGTACAACTTGCCCGTTTGCCAAACGATGTCGATATTGGCTGCTTGCAGTTTATCTAAGCCGGCGAAGATAGCTTCATTGATGGTGCGAGCACCGAGGCTGCCGCCGATAATAAGGAGCGTCTTGCGCCCTGTCTCCACGCGTTGACCTTCGGTGAGGTTCTGGCGCACGGGGTTACCGGTGAGAATAAGTTTCTCCTTGGGGAAGAAGCGGTCCATGTGTTCGTAAGCCACGCAGATCTTTTGGGCATCGTCCTTGAGCAGTTTATTGGTGACACCCGCAAAACCGTTCTGCTCTTGCAGCAGAATAGGTATCCCCATCTTCGCTGCCACTTTCATGGCCGCACCGCTGGCATAACCGCCTACACCTACGCCCACGTCCGGACGGAAGGTGCGAATGATGCGTTTGGCTTGACGCATGGAGCGAAGAAGGTCCACTATCACGCTCACGTTCTTCCATGGTTGGGCACGGTTGAAACCGCGAATAGGCAGTCCCACAATCTCGTAACCCGCTTGGGGTACGCGTTCCATTTCCATTCGACCCAAGGCACCTACGAAAAGAATCTGAGCCTGAGGATCTAACTGCTTTAAGGCGTTAGCAATACTAACTGCCGGAAAAATGTGGCCTCCTGTGCCACCCCCGCTGATGAGGTATCTCATAGTGTAAAGTGTATAGTTTAAAGTTTAAAGTAAGTTTAGAGTTCTTCCAACGTGATGTCGGGGACATCGTCCTTGGATTGGCGGAGAACGGATTTCTGCTGTTCACTGAGTTGCTTCTGCTCCCGACTAACGCATAACATCACCCCAAAATAAATACTGGTGATCAGTACACTCGTTCCGCCCCTCGATATGAGCGGCAACGGCTGACCCGTCACCGGACCGATACCCACCGCCACAGCCATCGAGATGAGCGCCTGACAAGTGATCATTAGCGCCAGGCCCATGACCATAAGCATGGCCGGATAGTCGTTAAACCGACTGGACGTGAGGCACGCCCGGAAGAGGATGGCTAAATAGAGGAAGATGAGCAGTATGGCTCCCACAATACCCGTTTCCTCCACGATAATGGCAAAGATATAATCGGCAAACGCCAACGGCAGGAAGTCGCGTTCCTTACTATTGCCCGGCAGCACCCCAATAGGAGATATTCCACCGCGTGCAATGGCCACTTTCGCCAGCGAACGCTGGTAGTTATCGTCGGTTAAGGTGAACTGCTCCGCCTCGTCGTGTTCGGCGAACATGTCATCTATTCGTCCCACCCACGTGGTGGCACGCTCCATGGGTCCGGTTAGTTGCCTTTGCGGTCGGACATAAGCGAACTCCACAATGCAATAACCCATCACCAAGAGAAGGATGGCACTGCCCATCACAATCCCTAAGTACTTATACGGAATACGCGCCAAGAACCATAGCACAAACACAATGCCCGACAGGAGCACGGCCGTGGAGAGGTTATTGGTCAGAATAGGTAACACCGTGATACCCGTGATACCTAATGTCCACCAGAAATATTTCTTCTTATCCGCCTCCGTGTGAATACGGGACAGCAGGTCGGCAATCACAATAACCAGTCCTAACTTAGCCAACTCGGAGGGCTGGAACACAAACCCAAAGAGGTTAAACCAGCGCGCCGCCTCGTTGCGGGTCACCACGAACGGATTACCCGGAATGAGCATGAGGTACATACATATCAGCGAGAAACCCAATACCGCATAACCGCCCAGACGCACATAGAGGCTGGGAATAAACTGAATAAACCACGCCGCGACGAGACCAATGAGCAGGAAGATCATCTGCTGCCCTACGGGACCAATGGCCGAACGCTCCTCGTACACCAACGTGCTGGAAGCCGAGAACAAAGCAATGATCGCCACCACAATAAGGGCGATGAACAATACCCAGAAGGTCTTGTCAATGTACTTATTATTGAGATTTATAAACTTCGGCATGCTTGCATAAATTGTTCCCCACGGTCTTCGTAGGAGTGGAATAAATCAAAACTGGCGCAGCAAGGCGAGAGCAAAACGGTGTCCCCCTCACGGGCGGCCTGATAAGCGGCCTGAACGGCATCGTGCAGGTTATCGGTCGAGACATAAGGAATGCCCATCGGTCCAAAGAAATCAATCAGTTTCTCGTTGTGCAGTCCCATGAAGATGAGCGTGGTGCATTTCTGTTTCACTAACTCCTTAATGGCATTATAATCGTTGCCCTTGTCCTTACCGCCTAAGATGAGTACGGTGGGTGTTGTCATCGCTTCCAAGGCATACCAACAGGAATCTACGTTCGTGGCTTTGGAGTCATTGATATACCTCACACCCCGAACGGTAGTTACGTACTGCATGCGGTGCTCCACACCCTTAAAATCGGTTAGGGCCTCGCGGATGACGTCGTTCTGTATATGTAAGATCTGCGCTGCAATCGAGGCCGCCATGGAGTTGAGTTGGTTATGCTTGCCCTGAATACCGATCTGACGAATATCCATCGTCAAGGGTTCCTCGTTGAGATTGGCTTGAACCACGAGGTCATTGCCCCGAATGAAGGCGGCATTGCCCGAGTCCTCGCTTCCGCCGAAGGGATAGAGGGTGGCACCGATATTGAGTTTCTTCAACTCGCGGTCGATGACGGGGTCTTGCGACCAGTAGATAAAGGCGTCGTCCTTGGTTTGGTTCTGCGTGATGCGGAACTTGGCATTAACATAGTTCTGGAATTCAAAGTCGTATCTATCTAAGTGGTCGGGGGTGATATTCATTAGAATGGCGATGTTCGCGCGGAAATCGTACATGTTATCGAGTTGGAAGGAACTGAGTTCAATCACGTAATAATCGTGGTCCTCATGGGCTACTTGCAGTGCCAACGAGTTACCGATGTTGCCCGCCAGACCCACGTTCAGTCCCGCCTTACGGAGGATCTCGTAGATAAGGGTCGTGGTGGTCGTCTTGCCGTTACTGCCGGTGATGCAGATCATCTTCGCCTGCGTAAAACGTGCCGCGAACTCAATCTCAGAGATGATGGACGTACCCTGCTCTCTGAGTTTAACGATCAGCGGAGCCGTAAGGGGGATACCCGGACTCTTGACTACCTCGTCGGCGTTGAGGATGAGACTCTCCGTGTGATGGCCGTCCTCCCAAGCAATGCCGTTCTGTTCGAGCAGTGCGCGGTAGGGAGTCTGTATCTCACCCATATCGCTCACGAACACGTCATATCCTTTCTGCTTGGCTAAGATGGCGGCACCCGTGCCGCTCTCACCTGCTCCCAGTATTACTATGCGTTGCATATAGTTTAAAGTTGATAGTTATCTTATCTTCAAAGTTAAAATGGTAAGGGCCGCTAAGATGAGCGTTACGATGCAGAAGCGCAGAACGATCTTCGTTTCGTGATCCAGGTGTTTGCGTCCCTTAAAGATTATCTTACACGTGGGGTCGTTTTGCAGCACCAAGTCCACGCTTGTGCGGAACTGGTCGTGGAACGGGGCCCGCTTCCACACACGGATATGTTTGCCCCGCCGTTTACCGAACTTATAGACTTGCGTTTGCAAGATAACGCTTATGCTTTCCATCAAGAACACGCCGCAAAGGATGGGCAGTAGCAACTCTTTGTGAATGGTAACAGCGCACACGCCGATGATGCCGCCAATGGCGAGTGAACCCGTGTCGCCCATGAAGATCTGTGCCGGAAAACCGTTCCACCAGATAAAACCGATGAGTGCTCCCACAAACGCCGCCAAGAAGACGACGAGTTCTTCGCTGCCCGGGATATACATCACATCGAAATAGTCCGCCCACACGGTACTACCGCTCACGTACGCTAGTATAATGAGCGCGACACCAATAATGGCCGAATTGCCTGCGCACATGCCGTCTAATCCGTCGTTAAGGTTGGCTCCGTTGCTCACCGCCGCCACCACGAAGATGGTCAGCAGCACAAAGAAGATCCACCCTGCGCGGTACATGTTCGGCTCGCCGAGCCATTGGAAGAGATTGGCATAATTGCAGTTATGGTTCTTGAAGAACGGAATGGTGGTTTGCGTAGATTTGACATCGGGGGTCTTCTCTACGTACTCGATATTATTCTCAATGCGCACGTTCACCGTCTCGTTCATCGTGGCTTGCGGACAGTAACGAAGCGTCAGACCCACGATCAGACCCAAACTCACTTGACCTGCTATCTTAATCCAGCCGTTCAGACCCTCTTTGTTGTGCTTAAAGGTCTTGATGTAGTCGTCTGCAAAACCGATCGCCCCGAGCAGCACGGTCGTGATGAGCATGAGAATCATATATACGTTACTCAGTCGTCCCAACAGCAGACAGGGTACAATGATACTGAATAGGATGACAATGCCTCCCATCGTCGGCACGCCTTTCTTGCCGACATTAAAGGGATCCGTTTTCTCGTCGCGTTGCGTTTCGGATATGTTCTTACGGTGGAGCAGGTTAATAAACCAATCTCCGAAAAAAATACAGAGCAGCAGCGCAATCACGCCGGCTAAGATCGCACGGAAGGAGATATAGGTCATCAACCTCGCTCCCGGCATCTCACTTAAATACGAAAATAGATTGTATAGCATGTTAGTGGTTAGTTGTTAACTTTAAAAACACCCTCGTACCACTTCGTGGTCGTCAAAATGGTGCTTTACGCCTTTGATTATCTGGTAGTCTTCATGTCCCTTACCGGCTACGAGGATCACGTCTCCCGCTTGGGCTAAGGTGCAAGCCGTCTTAATCGCCGCCTCGCGATCCTCAATGACGAGCGTGGAGCGTAACTGCTCTTCCGTCAGACCGGCTTTCATGTCGTTTAAGATATCCGCCGGTTCTTCGTCGCGTGGGTTATCGGACGTTAGTATCAGTTGGTCGGAACCGTCCTTGGCAATCTTCGCCATCATGGGGCGCTTGCCCTTGTCGCGGTTGCCTCCGCATCCGACGACGGTAATGAGTTTGCCCTTCTTTTGCAGTATCTCGTTAATCGTCTGAATCACATTATCCACGGCATCGGGGGTGTGGGCATAATCAATGATGGCGGTCCAACCCTTGGGCGAACGCAGTGCCTCGAAGCGACCGTTCACCGGTGTGAGGGTCGAGATCACGCGCAGCACTTCGGTGGGTTCAAAACCGAGGTTAATGGCGGCCCCGTAGATGCACAGTAGGTTACTTACATTAAACCGCCCTACGAGCGGCACGAACACCTCTTGTCCATTGACGCTGAGTAGCATGCCCTCGAAACCTTCCTCTAAGATCTGTGCCTTATAATCGGCTATCGTCAGGGTGGAGTAGGTGGTTGTTTTGGCTTTCGTGTTCTGAGTCATGACAAGACCGTTCTTATCATCTTTGTTCGTCACCGCAAAGGCGCTCTTCTTGAGTGTGTCAAAGAGCCGTTTCTTCGTGTCGCGGTAGTTATCAAAGGTCTTGTGATAGTCTATATGATCGCGCGTCAGGTTCGTGAACAGTGCCCCGTCAAAGTCCAGTCCGGCAATGCGCTCCTGGGCTATAGAGTGACTGCTCACTTCCATGAAGCAGTATTCGCATCCGGCTTTAACCATGCGTTGCATGAGGCCGTTGAGTTCCAATGCATCGGGCGTGGTGTGGGTGGAGGGAACGGCTTCGCCGTCAATGTAATTAACTACGGTCGAGAGCAGACCCGCTTTGTGTCCCATGGCACGCACCATCTTGTAGAGTAGAGTAGCAATGGTCGTCTTGCCGTTCGTACCCGTCACGCCCACGAGGGTGAGGGCTTGACTGGGTTGACCAAACCACTGACAGGCCATCAGACCCAACGCCTTGTCCGAGTTGGCTACTTGGATATAGGTGCAGTTGGGATGGATCTTCTCGGGCAGCACTTGGCACACGATGGCTGCGGCCCCTTTCTCCACGCATTGGTCAATGAACGTGTGTCCATCTACGGCCGTTCCGGCTTGGGCAACGAAGATGTTGCCCGCCTCCACCTTGCGGCTGTCAAACTGAATATCGGTGACCTCTTTCTCGGTCGCCCCTACTACCTTTAGCGTCTCAACGCCTTTAATTAGTTCACTTAATATCATTGTCTCTTAATTTAAGTACTAAGCTATCGCCTTCGTAAGTGTAGTAGTCTGAATTGGCAATCGTCTTCTCGGCGATTACTCTCACTACATTACCGCAATCGTATCCCGCGTCGTATAGTCCCAAGTTTTTGGGGTTCTCTATCATGCAAAGGCAGGTGTATTGCGGGTCCTCTTCGGGGAAGTAACCTACGAACGTCATGCGGTGGTTGCGTCCCGAGTACCCGCCGTTGCGGAAGAGTTGGGCGGTACCCGTCTTACCGGCAATATGAACAAGTTCACTCTGCGCCTTATAGTCTGCTATTTTGCCTTTCCATAGTCTCACGGAGGCGGTGCCTAAGTGGTTATCCCACACCACGTCATGCAGGCATAATCGTATATTGCGTAGCGTTTCGTCATTGCATATCTTATTATTAAGAACCTCGGTTCCAAATCGCTGAACAGCATCCCCGTTCTGCTGTATCTCGCTCACCATATAAGGACGAATCATCTTGCCGTCATTGGCGATGGCGTTGTAGAAGGTGATGATCTGCAGCGGACTCAATTCTACGGAGTAACCATAACTCATCTTGGATAGCGTCACCGTGTCGTTGGGTATGTCAATGCGGGCCTGTTCGTACCCGGGGATCTCGCAGTACATAGAGTCTTTGAGGCCCATCTTCTCTAATTTCCTCACGAACTTACGGGCGCTGCCCTTGTAGCTCTTCGTTATGATCTTTGCCAAGGCTATGTTGGACGAGATAGCCAACGCACTACGGGTAGTGAGCACTGTGTCCTTGGGGTGCGCGTCCGAGTGGCGAGAGGAGAAATACCGCCACGGCTCTTTGGTGACGTTGACGGTGTCATATAGTCCAATCAGCCCATCATCCATTGCTGCCACGAGGGCGATGGTCTTGAACGTACTTCCCGGTTCTACGCGTTGTACGGCGTGGTTCATCATCTCGACATAACTGCCGTCCGAGGTGCGGTCTAAGTTCACCATGGCACGAACCTTACCCGATTGGGTTTCCATGAGAATACAGCATCCCCAGTCGGCGGATACATCCGTCAGTTTATCGCGCAGGGCGTCGGTTGTTATATCCAATAGATTAGCATCCAGCGTGGTGAGTATATCCACTCCGTCTTCGGGTTCGCGCACCACCACGTTCTCGTAGCGTCCGCCTATCTTCTGGCGTTTGCTCACGCCGTCCAAGCCGCGTAACTCTTTATCAAACCGCTTCTCCAGTCCGGCATTTCCGACACCGCTCTCGCCGTAGATACTGCCGATCGTGCGGGAAGCTAACTCACCGTAGGGTTTGATGCGGCGGTGTACCTCATCGAACATCACGCCTGAGCGGATGCGACCGCGTTTGACGAAGGGGAGTTGTTCTAACTGTTTCTTTTGTATGAAGTTAATGCGTCTGGGACTGAGTCGAATGACACTCCCGGAGTAGCCTTTTTTGTGGGGGGTGTGAAAGGAGTTAACCATCTTTGCCTTGTATTCGGCTGCGGACTGGTCTCCGATGATGCGACTGAGGTCTTGGGCGAACTGATTGACGTTATGATTAAACAGCGTATCCCCGCCTAAGTGGAGTGCTTCCACGCGCGTATCCATATTTATATAATATTGGGGCATACTACCGGCGAGCAGTCGATTGCGGCAGTCTAATATGTTGCCTCGGGTTGCGGGCACAGGCTGATTATCCTTTATTTGGTTCTTGGCCAAGGGCATCCATTTATCGCGCTCCACGTACTGAATCACGGTGATTTTGATTACCACCGCCAAGAAGCCCGCCAGTATGATCAGAAAGATAATGGCAAACCTTAAAATCGTATTTCTCTCTTTTTCACTCATCTCCTCCTTTTTATCATTACCACCGGAGTGCGGTTTTCCTGTATCCTGTTGCCTGTCGCCTGTATCCTATCCCCTATCTTACTCTGCCTCGTCTGTTCCGCCAGTTGGGCAGAGATGGTGAGGTATTCGAACTTGGCCATTTTGACTTCGCGTTTGAGGTCGCTTAGGTGCCGTTGTTGTCGCATCGAGTTATAACCGGCAAGGATATAAACGAAGAACATAGCCACGATGAGCGCAATCAGTCTATACTGTTTGCGCAAGAACTCGGAGCGTAATTTCTCTCCGCTTAACCACGATTGTACTGTCTTAATATCCATTTTTCCGGTGTCTTGTGTTTGGTGTCTCTACTCCTCTACCCCTCTACTCCTCTACTCCTCTACTCCTCTACTCCTCTACTCCTCTACTCCTCTACCCCTCTACTCCCATTTTTTAGCGGCTACGCGTAGCTTCGCTGAGCGGCTGCGCGGGTTGCGTTCTACCTCCTCGGCGGAGGCGGTGAGTCCCTTCTCGATGACCTCAAAGGGCGTTAGTATATTGCCGTAAAAGTCTTTCTTTATCTCTCCCTCTAAGTTCCCCGAACGTAGGAAGTTCTTTACGATTCTGTCTTCAAGCGAGTGGTAGGTCAGGATGGCCATTCTGCCTCCCGGTTTGAGTAGGTCGCGGGCTGCACAGAGCATCTCGCGCAGCGCACCTAATTCGTCATTCACCTCTATCCGCAGGGCTTGGAATACGAGTGTAAGCATTTTCTTCTCCATCGGATTCGCCTCCTCTGCCGTCTTCCCAATCAGCACCCTCACCAGTTCCTCAATCCTTTCCGCCTCTCTGCCTCTCTGCCTCTCCGCCTCCTTTATCCTCCTCGCCACCTGTTTGGCGTTCTTCAACTCTCCATAGAGGTAGAACACATTGGCGAGTTGCTCTTCGGTATAATTGTTGAGTATATCCGCGGCGGTGAGACCACCGGTTTGGTTCATGCGCATATCGAGCGGACCGTCAAAGCGAAAACTGAATCCGCGTTCGGCACTGTCAAAGTGGTGAAAACTAACGCCCAAGTCGGCGATTAGTCCGTCGATGGCTGTCACGCCGTAGTAGTCCATGAAGTTGCTCAGGTAGCGGAAGTTTCCATGAACAAACTGCCATTGCGGATTATTAACCACCTCCGGCCGATTAACCTTCGCATTCTCCAGCGCCTCTATATCTTGGTCAAAGGAAAACAACTTTCCCGTGTCAGGTGTCTGCTGTCCCGCTAAACCCGTTAAACCCGTTAAACCCGTTCCTCGCAATTTACGCAAAATAGCAGCCGAGTGTCCTCCACCTCCGAATGTCACATCCACATACACTCCTCCGGGCTGAATGTTCAGTCCGTTCATCGTCTCTTGTAATAGTGCCGGTATGTGGTATTCGCTCATATTTATTAGTTTAGTGTTTAGTGTTTAGCGTTTAGAGTTGTTTGTCTCAACGCTCCACTCTCCACTCTCAACTTTTTTTAATCATCCGCTTGCGGATGTTGGTCGCCAGCTCCACTTGGCTGAGTTTCTTCTCCTCAAAGTTCTTGGGATTCCACAGCGCAAACCGATCCAGCATCCCAACAAAGAGTAGGGTATTATCCGTTGCCTGTTGCCTGTCGCCTGTTGCCTCTCCGCCTCTTAGCCTCTCCGCCTTTCCGCTGAGTAGCACTCGTCCTTGTCCGTCCATCTCAAGGATCTCGGCTTCGGCCATAAACTGCATCAGGATCAGCTGGTCATCGGGATTCCATTCGTCGAGGGCATCGCGCAGGGCAGCGACCTTGGTGTTCCATGTCGGTTCGGGATAAAAAATGAGGCACTCGTTGTCCGTGTCGCGACGAACCACGATTCGTTTCGAATCCATTTCTGTAAGGATCTTGCGGTAGTTGGAAGGAATGAATATCCGTCCTTTCTCGTCTACCTTAACCTCCGTGTTGCCTAAAAAAGTATTCATATTACTAAACCTGTTAAACTCGTTAAACCCGTTAAACCTGTTAACCCTGTTAAACCTGTTAAACTCGTTCAACTCGTCAAATTCGGCGCAAAATTACTACTTTTTTCTCACATGCGCAAGTTTTTACCCACTTTTCCCCACTTTTATTTTAATTTTGATTTATCCACAAGTTATTAACATAAAATTGTGTTTATAAATCACTAATAAATAGCCATATATGTTAGTTTTTAACATTGTGGGGTAAAGTGGTGCAAAATTGAGTGTATAGAGTGGGGTAGGTACAAAAAAATCAGCGCCACCCTTGCGAGTGACGCTGACTGCATTGTGCATCGTGCACAAGGATACATCCGGAGGTGTGGGCGGGTTTGGCGGCTTCGATAAGGCCGATGCGCCCCTCCTGCATTAGGTCCTCCGGATCCACTCCGCTGACGTGATATTGATTGACTATGACGCGCACAAGGCGGTCGTGAGTTTTGATAAAATTATTGTCGATTACCATAATTTTAAAGATTTGTGGGCAAAAGACTTTTGCCCGATTAAACATGTTAATAAGATACGTTAATGCCTTGTAGGGGAGTCGGTTAGCCTATGGTGCTATGTGGGTGCTATGTTAGTGGTATGTTAACTGAAGCACGACAGACAGTGTTTTTGTCAAGCCCACGCAGGTCCCACGGCTGTCCCACGACGCTACGGGGGTGCTATGGGTGATGAAGGCTTCACCATATACCC